>JAITJA010000206.1 GCA_031279175.1 Odoribacteraceae bacterium | reverse complement strand
TCTTCCCCTCTTCCTCTCTCCCTTACCCCGAAAAAAAACGCCCGGAACCGGGCATCTCTATCGAAGAAGCGGGCGCAAAGATAAGGCAAGAATAAAACTACTTCCAAATGTTTCGCGGGTTTTTTTTGAAGAAAAGCAAGAATTACATGAAACTTGATTGAAGAATATAACCGTTCGATCTATAATTGCTTCAAGGCCAATTTTATTAATTCCTCCACGCTTTCCACCTTGCCGGAGGATAATATCTTGTCCAGGGTCTTTGTTGCCTGGGAACGGACGAATCCCAGCATGACAAGGGCAGACAAGGCCTCCTCCTTGAGGGTCGCGGAAGTCGACAAGCCTACGATCGTCCCTGAATCCTTACCCAGTTTATCTTTCAACTCGATAATGATTCGTTGTGCTGTTTTAAGCCCAATACCCTTCACGCTTTTAATCGCGTTCACGTTCTCCGTCAGTATCGCGGCGGTGACCTCCTCCGCGTTCATGGAGCTAAGCATCACGTTAGCCGTGTTGACGCCGATCCCCGAGACGGAGATCAACAAACGAAACAACGCGCGCTCCTCCCTGGAATAAAAGCCGTACAACAGGTGCGCGTCCTCACGCACCACCTGATGTATATACAGCATCACCTCGCGCGCCGAGACAACTCGCGTATACGTGTTGAGAGAAACGCATATACTATACCCGATCCCCCCGGTTTCCACCACCACGTACGCGGGGGTTGCCTCCACCAGTACACCTTTAATATACTCGTACATAACAAACCTTCATGAACGGAAACCTATCGTGCGGCGTACCTCGCGGAGCGTCCGTGAAGCGCTTTCCCTTGCCTTATCGGCGCCCTGGGCCGCCACCTTATCTATACGGGTCGCGTCGGACGCGTACTCGAGTATTCGTTCCCGGATGGGGGTACAAAACGCGACAATATCCTCGGCCAGCTGCTTCTTCAGGTCGCCGTAACGGATCGCGCAGCGATTATACTGCTCGTTGAAGTGATCGTACACTTCCGGCGCGGAGACCACCTCCAGGATCGTGAATAAATTCTGGATCACCTCTGGTTTCGTGCTATTGGGTTCTGTTGGCCCGTTATCCGTCACGGCCTTCATCACCTTCTTTCGGATCGTCGTCGCGTCATCCACGAGATAAAGCGCATTCCCTTCCGACTTCCCCATTTTCCCCGATCCGTCCAGTCCCGGGATCTTGATTGCCGACCGCGAAAAAGTAAACGACTCCGGTTCCGGGAACAACTCGCACTCGTACGTGGTATTGAACCTCCTCGCGAACCGCCTGGCCATCTCCATGTTCTGTTCCTGATCCTTCCCGACAGGCACTTTACGCGCCCGGTGCAAGAGTATATCCGCTGCCATCAGGGTCGGGTAAGTCAACAACCCGGCGTTCACGTTATCCGGTTGCTGCCTTGCCTTCTCCTTAAAAGTCGTCGTACGTTCCAGTTCCCCCAGGTAAGCATTCATGTTCAGGTAGAGATACAATTCCAGCACCTCCTTCACGTCGCTTTGCACGTAAATAGCCACCTTCTCCGGGTCCAGCCCGCAAGCCAGGTACTCGGCAATAATCTCGCGGACGCTCCCGACAATATTCCCTGGCCTGGGATGCGTTGTCAGCGAATGCCAATCCGCGATAAAAAAGAAACACGCGTACTCCTCCTGCAACTGGAGAAAACTTTTCATTGCCCCGAAATAATTCCCCAGGTGCAGGTGTCCCGTGGGCCGTATCCCGCTCAAAACTATCTCCATGTCCGCTTCTTTTTCTTGAACCCCGGTCATATCATTGACGGGTAAGGTAAAACTGCCAGTTGGGTTACCATCTGGTTAATCATCTTTTCCATCTTCCCTTTCAGCATCATCCTGATCGCCCCCAACTTTGCCTCGAACGTCAGGTGCATCCGCGTATCATACGGGGCGTGTTCCTGCAACTGCACGTACAATTGAAACTTGAACGGCGACATCTCGCTTCCCGCGAACTTCACCAGCGTTGGTTCCACGCGCTCCTCGATCCGCAGCTCCATGTTGCCGAACCCCGGCATGGCAAACGCGAACGTGTCCGCCGTCGACTGAAAATCATTGATCTCCATAGACCTTTGAGCGCTCATGGTTCTCGCCACGTTGCCCAGGTGATTACAATCGGAATAAAACTTGTACACCGAGGCAATGTCGCACTCGATCTTTTTAATCTCGCTCACAATCTTGGTATCCATAACTACTTATTTATATGTTTCAGGACTAATTCGCCACTCTTCCAGGCGTTCGATCTCTCCCGGGCGGACATATCCCGAGCGGGCGGCCAGCGCGATCATCGCCTGGTAATTACTCAGCGTCTCCAGCGGGCAACAAGCCCGCGCGAAGTTATCGATCGCCTTCTGGAAACCGTAGGTGAACACCGCCACCATCCCCGTTACCTCGCATCCAACCCCGCGCAGCGCCTCTACTGCCTGCAGGCTCGAGCCGCCCGTCGAGATCAGATCCTCCACCACCACCACGCGTTGCCCTTCCCGGTATTCCCCCTCGATCAGGTTCTCCAGCCCGTGCCCTTTTGCCGACGAACGGACGTACGCGAACGGCAATTCCAGTTCTTGCGCCACCAGCGCCCCCTGGGCAATCGCTCCCGTTGCCACCCCGGCGATCAATTCCGCTCCCGGGAATTTCTCCCGTACCAACTCCACGAGCCTGTCGCGCACCAGCGTTCGAGCCGCGGGATACGACAGTGCCTTCCGGTTGTCACAATAAATAGGAGACTTCCACCCGGAAGCCCACGTGAACGGGTGCTCCGCGTTCAGTCTTATCGCTTTTATTTGCAGCAAACATGCCGCCACTTCTTCTGCCGTGTTACTCATCTCTTCGAGTTAAAAAGTTACTATTATAAAACCCCCGCGAAGTTAAAAACTATTCTTTCATTTCATTATACTTCATCCAGGCCGCGCGCGCGGTGTGTTCTATCTCCGGGTAATCGATCCGCGACAACGCGAACAGCGACAGGATCAACCGCGATCCAGGCCGGATCCACGCCATGAAAGAGCGTTTCCCCTCGTGCAATCCCCGCAAACCGAACGCGCCCATCGCCTGGAGCAACCGGAGCAGGACAAAGTGATCATAAACCGAACGAAACCGCGCCGCCGCCGCCGGGTTCTCGCGACTCAACAACGATACATAATACTCCATCAGCTCTTCCCGTTGACCGGGCGAGATCGTCGCGGCCGCGTCGTGCAGGAGCGACGCCACGTCGTAAGGAAACGCCCCCCGGCGCCCCCCCTGGTAATCCACGAAGAACAACGAATCATCCCTCACCATGATATTCCGCGACTGGAAATCCCTGTGCATGAAACTTTCCCTCCGTTCCCCGTCCACGCGCGCCGCCAGCCGTTTAAAATCCTCCTCCAGCCGTTCCTCGTCGAACCCTATCCCGGAAAGTCTCAGGAAGCAATACTTGTAATAATCCAGGTCCCATCGCGCGCACGTCCCGTCGAAATCCGCGCGCGACAGGCAGCGGGAATAATCGATCCCCTCGTGCCCCCTCACCTGCAAGATCAACAACTCGCGCAACGCCTGCCGGTACAACGCCATCGCGTCGCTGGAAAGCGCGTCACCGGCCGGCCCCGCCGCGTCCAGCAGCGTCGCGTCCCCCAGGTCTTCCTGCAAGTAAGCCAGCCCGTCACTCGCCACGGCATGTATCGCGGGCACTCTCACCCCCTTCGCCCCGAGACGACGCGAGAAATCCACGAACGCGAGATTCTCCCGCGCGTCCGCGTTATACGTCGCCACGACATTCCTCGCTCCCTGCCGCAACCGGAAATACTGCCGCGCCGACCCCGACGCCGGGAACGCCTCGATGGAGTCCGGCGGGACTCCCGCGTGTTCCCGGAACAGCGCCGCCGCCGCCCGCTCTCCCGTCGTCATCGCTTGTACTTGCAACATGCAGGCAGCGCGTCATACGCGGCCTTCGGGGCCTTCTCGTCGCCCGCGTCGTGCCCGACTTTTGCCAGTTCTTTGGCGATGATTGTTTTCGTCGCGCCCGGGTCGAGCGTCAGGAATAGCCGCCCGCTCTTCTGCTCCCACGAGGCCGCTCGCACGCCTTTGACTCCTTTCGCCGTCTTCTCGATACGCGCTTTACACATCCCGCAACTCCCTTTTACTCCCGCGAGCGTGTCCTGTTTTACCTTCTCGTCCAGCTTGTCCCGGCCATTAGCGGGGGACGTTGTCACCGCGAAGAGCATCATCACTGTCGCGGCAACCACCATAAACATAATTTGTTTCATCATCCGTTTACTTGTTTAATTAATAGCCGTAAATGTACGCGTATTTTGCTTCCGGCACGAGGGCAAACGCGTCTTCGTTATCGCTTCAAGCAACCGCGCGCGCACCGTTCGTTAACCCCGCGCGTCTAGAACGCGATAGAACATGATCCATGATATTCTGTTATTCGTGTTATTAAAAAGGTACTGTCACTAGACAAGTGAAACCTTCCCGCCAGCGGCAGGAGACCTTTCACCCGGGTGAAATCTTTCCCGCCAGCGGCAGGAGACTTTTCACCCGGGTTGCCATTTTCCCGCCAGCTGGCGGG
>JAITJA010000202.1 GCA_031279175.1 Odoribacteraceae bacterium | reverse complement strand
CAGGTGGCTTTTGCCCTCTATCCTGTCTCGATGGATCAGTTGATTAATATCGCCGATACCGGTAATATCATGCCACCAAAGACGACCTGGTTCGAACCGAAACTGCGCTCCGGACTGGTGATACATAAGTTGGATTAAAACATCCGGCGCCGGATATACAAGAGGAGAGCCACTCGCGAGTGGCTCTCTTTTAATTAACGCGGGTTCGCCCTACCGGAGAAAACGTAAGAGGCCGTTACCACGAAGAGGTCCTGCAATGGTACAAACAAACCGGTATAAAAGGAATGTCACTCACCTTGCCCCCAAGAAATAGAAAGAGGATGCCCGGCAAATCCGAACATCCTCTTCACGGTCGCTTGCTCTCTTGCCGCGCCGTTACCTGTCTCGTTGGCTACTCCACGAAAGAGATCCAGCCGAACTCGTCGGGCGCGTCGCCGTACTGGATAGCGCGCAGGTGATTATAGAGCTTGGTGCTCCAGGGACCGGCCGTGTCGGGTTTCCCTATGATAATTGATTTGCCGGACGCGGGATCGTCGATTACACTCACGGGACTGATTACCGCGGCCGTGCCACATCCTCCCGCCTCCTCGAAGGTCTCCAACTCCTCGACGGGAATCTTGCGTCGTTCGACGGTCATGCCCAGGTGCGCGGCCAGGGTCATGAGGCTATCATTCGTGATAGAAGGCAGGATTGTCTGCGCGGCAGGCGTGACATACGTGTTATGCTTTATCACGAAGAAGTTCGACGGCCCGCACTCGTCGATATACTTCTTCTCCTTCGAGTCGAGAAAAATAGAGAGGGCGTATCCCTTCTCGTGTGCCTCGTGCGTGGAAATCATCCCGGCGGCATAATTCCCCCCGACCTTAACGTGTCCTGTCCCATTCGGCGCGGCGCGATCGTACACTCGCTCCAGCATTGCCTTCACCGGTTTAAAACCTGCTTTAAAGTAAGGGCCGACCGGCGCCACGAAGACAATAAACAGGAACTCCTTGGCCGGGGCGACGCCCATCTGTGGCCCCACACCGATAAGCAGCGGGCGAATATAAAGACTCGCGCCCGATTCCCGCGGGGGTACATACTCCGCGTTCAGCCGGATAGCCCGCGTAACGGCCTCCGTGAAAAGCTCCACCGGTGGCGCGATCATCATCACGCGTTCCGCGGAAGCGATCATTCGTTTCGCGTTCTCCACTTGCCTGAAGACGCGAATCCTCCCGTCGTCCCCCCGGAAAGCTTTTAATCCCTCGAACGACTCCTGCCCGTAATGCAGGCAAGTAGACGCCATGTGCATGGTCAGCATTTCGGAATCAGAAATCTCCAATTCCCCCCACTTGCCATCCTTGTAATGACACCGCACGTTATAATTCGTCTTGCTATACCCGAACCCCAGTGCACTCCATTCTATGTTTTTCATATCCTAAAAAATTTAATGTTTACGTGATCATCCATTGTTGAAATTAAACTTCCGGCTGAATCTTTCCGCGAATGTATAGTTAAAACCGGGAAATCCCTTCTTCACGCGAAAAAAAATAGTTCCTGTTTCCCGCCCCGCGGCGGGTGTTCTCCAGCGATTACGCGTACATTCGCGACCTGTAAAAAATCATTTAACGCGTGAAGAAACCATTACTCGAGAACGTGGAAATCCACAAGATCGCCGCGGGAGGTAAATCCCTGGCCCTCGTTGACGGCAAGGTATTATTTGTCCCGAACACCGTTCCCGGGGACGTCGTTGACGTGCAAGTAACGCGCAAGCGGAGCAGCTTCATGGAAGGTTTCGTTGTCCGCGTGCACGCTTACTCGCCCACTCGCGTCGCTCCTTTCTGCGCGCACTTCGGCACGTGCGGCGGGTGCAAGTGGCAAAACCTCCCGTACGACGCGCAAACGAGATTCAAACAGGAGGAAGTCGAGGAGACACTCCGGCGCGTCGGGAAAATCAAGCCGCGCGGCGTCGCGCCGATCATCGCCTCACCCTGCACGCGGGAGTACCGCAACAAGTTAGAATTCACCTTCAGCGACCGTCGTTATCTCACGCGTCAAGAGATCGCCGACGGCGCCATCATCGAGCGTTCGCCCTCCCTCGGCTTCCACGCCCCCGGCCTTTTCGATAAAGTTGTCGACATCGAGCACTGTCATCTACAGGCCGAGCCTTCCAACTCGATCCGCTCCTTCATCCGTCGTCATGCCATCGCGCGCGGCCTCTCGTTCTACTCCATTCGCGAGCGGCGCGGGTTCTTGCGCACGCTCGTCATCCGCACCTCCTCCACGGGCGAGGTCATGGTGATCGTTGTCTTTGGAGAGGATCGCCGGGAAGACCGCGAGCAGTTACTGGACGCCATTGCCGGGGAGTTCCCGGCGATCTCGTCCCTCCTCTACACGGTCAACGAAAAGGGAAACGACTCCATCAACGACCTCGACATCATCACGTATCGCGGCGCCGCGCACATCTTCGAGGAGATGGAAGGCCTACGATTCAAGATCGGGCCCAAGTCCTTTTACCAGACGAACCCCTTGCAGGCGCGCGCCCTTTACCGGAAAGCGCGAGAGTTTGCCGGGCTATCCGGCGACGAGATCGCCTACGACCTCTACACGGGAACGGGCACGATAGCCCATTTCCTGGCCCGCGACGCGCGTCTTGTCGTGGGGATAGAAAACGTACCCGAGGCCATCGCCGACGCGCGGGAAAACTCCATCATCAACAACGTCTCGAACACGCGATTCTTTGCCGGAGACGCGAAAGATCTCATGAACGATGCCTTTATCGCGGCCAACGGGCGCCCGGACGCCATCATCACCGACCCGCCGCGCGCCGGTATGCACGCCTCCGTCATCGACGCGATCCTGCGAACAGCACCGGCACGCGTCGTCTACGTCAGCTGCAACCCGGCAACGCAAGCGCGGGACATACAACTGATGCAGCCCGCCTACAGTGTCGAGGCCGTGCAACCCGTTGACATGTTCCCCCACACGCATCACGTGGAGAGCGTCGTGTTATTGCGGCGCGTCGTCGAGTGACGCGCGCGCGTCAAGAAAAATTCTCAGTAACAATCCCAACTATACAGCACCTCGAAAAACTCGCGCGCGGCGAGGTCGTCGGGACGGATAAAGAAGTGACAACTACCGGCATTGCGCCACGCGATAGAGTAATCGCCGGTCGTCTCGGAATCCAGTTGAAGGAGCAACACGGTATGTTCGCGTAAATAATCATGATATTCCCGGGGATCAAGCTGCGTGAAAGTCGGGTAGCCGCCCACGCGATGCCCGCTCGCGGAAAGGCGCTCGTAGAGATCATCCAGCAGTCGCTCAGGAACGCGGTCCAGCGAGCGAAAACGACTCCCCGTCACCTCGTTATAGAATTGCAGCAGCAGCGCGTCAAAACGAAAATCGCCCGGACCCATCACCGACGTCTCGACCGCGAAACGCAGGCGCAACTCCCCGTCTACTGGGGACGCGACCGCCATTTCATCCCCCGCTCCCGGCGGTGGCGGGGGTAACGAGACGCCGGTAACTTCCTCGTGATAGACCACCCGGAAGCCCTTTTGCGCGGTAAGCGTCTCGTAATCCATCCCGTGCTGCTCGTCATTCCCGGTATAGAACTGGAGTATTCCCCGTTCGGGAAACCCCGCCAGCGCTGGCATCTCGCTAAAATTCAGCTGGGCGAGAAACCGCAACGGCACGCCCTCGCGCCCCTCTTGCCTGTCGCGCGGGTAGTCGAAACCCCCTGGCAAGTACGGTGCGCCTCCCAGCTTGCTGTCCCACGGCGCGCACGCCTCCCGCGCGGGCTTCAAGCGGATAGACTCCACCGCGGTACGTTCCTTGAACAGCGCCGCGATCTTCCCTGCCGTTCCTTCTATCGTCCCCCCCGCGATTTCCCTTGCCGGCGCGCTTTTTCCCCGCGCCGCGTCTTTATTCCCGAATAAACGAAATAGTCCCATGTCACTCTCTTTTAACAAAACAACGCGAATGTAAGGCTTTTTCCCGGATCGCCTCCTGACGTTTACCGTTCCGACCAGCCGGGCGCGGGAAAAAAACACGGGAAGAGGAGAAAAAATAATGATTCTATTGCAGTGATAATAACTTTAATTACCTTCGCCTCCGTTATTAGAAACATTCACACACACACACATCAAAGCAGGTATCATGAAAACGTGCAACATCCCCGTTCGTCTCGAGACGAGTTAATAGCGGGAAATTGCTTTTTAAAGCGACTCGCGCGGGGAAATGTACGCGGGATCGATACTACATCGTCTCGTCCGGGATACCGGACGGGGCGATTTTTTTTCACGTCACCCGGGATGCCGGTAATCGACGGGAGCTATTTCCCCCGGTGTCCGGGACGGGACGGGGCAACGACGCGATCGAGAATGAACTTTTCAAGGGGATCGTTTCCAGCGACATGGAATAGGTGAAAGTGGTCGTGGCGGTAGATTCCCACGAGCATGACAGGAGACGACAAAACCCGGACGACCTCCCGCAGGCGCGCGGCGGCCAGTCCCAAACGGGGACGGGCCTCCCGCCAGGGCGCGTGACGGCGCGCCATTGCAGGCGACACTTGCATGCAAGTGAACGAGCGGCGCTCTCGCGCGAATGACCGTCACCTGATCGCGGTCGACCTCGCGATACAAGTGACGCGGAACGCGAAAATCCCCCTGTCAAGTGTCGGGAATATTCGAGTATTCCCGTTCCCGGGCGTCGAGTCCTGCTCTTTTGTCGCGACCGCGCGTGCAAGTGAATTTTTCGTTCGGGAAACTTTTCCTTGTTCCCGTGAGACAGACGCGTGTAGATACCAGCGCGTTGTAGAAAAAAGTGGAAAACATCCGAAAAATATGCCGGAAAAAATTTCTCGGGAAATGTTTTCTCTGTAGATTCGCGGATCATTAGATGTGAAATCAAAAAACAGCACGCGTTTATGGAAGAAACAATAACCCGGTCGAGGCAACACGACCAGAGAATAAAAGGAAACAAGAAGATCTACACGCAAGAAGAAGCGTTCGATAGCACCCTCGAGTACTTCAAGGGAGACAAACTCGCCGCCCAGGTGTGGGTGAGCAAGTACGCGTTGAAAGATTCCTACGGGAATATTTTCGAGTTAACCCCGGATGACATGCACCGGAGGCTCGCCGCCGAGATCGCGCGCGTCGAGAAGAATTACAAGAACCCGCTGGGCGAGGAGGAGATCTTCGAGCTGCTCAGGGATTTTAAATATATCGTCCCGCAAGGAGGCCCGATGACCGGTATCGGTAACGAGTACCAGATCGCGTCACTCTCGAACTGCTTCGTGATCGGGCACGAGGGCGCGTCGGACTCCTACGGCGGCGTGATGAAAGTCGACCAGGAACAAGTGCAACTCATGAAACGACGCGGCGGCGTGGGCCACGACCTCTCGCATATCCGCCCGAAAGGATCGCCCGTGAAAAATTCGGCGCTCACCTCCACGGGAATCGTCCCGTTCATGGAACGATATTCTAACTCCACGCGGGAAGTGGCGCAAGACGGGCGACGCGGCGCGCTCATGCTTAGTGTCTCTATCAATCATCCCGACTCCGAGAGCTTTATCGACGCCAAGATGACAGAAGGGAAAGTCACCGGGGCGAATATCTCCGTGAAAATCGACGACGAGTTCATGAACGCGGCCGTCAACGGGACAGAGTATATCCAGAAGTACCCGGTGTACTCCTCTAACCCCAGGAACGAGAAGAGCGTCAAGGCCGCCGAACTCTGGAACAAGATCGTCCATAACGCGTGGCAGTCCGCCGAGCCGGGAATCCTGTTCTGGGACACGATTATCCGCGAGAGCGTGCCGGATTGTTACGCCGACCTGGGTTACCGCACCGTCTCCACTAACCCCTGCGGGGAGATTCCACTGTGCCCGTACGACTCCTGCCGCCTGCTGGCTATTAATCTCTATTCCTACGTGAACAACCCGTTCACGCCGGAAGCCTCCTTTAATTACTCGCTCTTTGACGAGCATGTCCGGATGGCCCAGCGGATCATGGATGATATCATCGATCTCGAGCTGGAGAAGATCGACGCGATCCTCGAGAAGATCGACCAGGACCCGGAAGACGACGAGATCAAGGACGTGGAAACGCGGCTCTGGCAACGTATCAAGCGGAAAGCAAGGGAGGGAAGACGTACCGGCGTCGGGATCACCGCCGAGGGGGACATGCTCGCCGCGCTCGGGTTGCGATACGGGAGCGACGAGGCGGTCGAGTTTTCCGTCGACATGCACAAGCGGCTCGCGATAGCGGCTTATAACGCGTCGGTTGACCTCGCCATCGATCGCGGGCCTTTCAAGATACACGACCACGAGAGGGAAATGAATAATCCCTTTATCACGCGTCTCGGGGAGGCGGATCCCGGTCTGTACGAGCGCATGAGACGGCACGGGAGAAGGAATATCGCCTGCCTCACGATCGCGCCTACCGGCTCGACTAGTCTCATGACGCAAACGACCTCCGGGATCGAACCGGTCTTCAGGCTCGTCTACAAGCGCCGCAGGAAGGTGAACCCTAACGATAAGAACGTGCAGGTCTCCTTTGTCGACGAGACCGGTGATAACTACGAGGAATTTCTCGTCTTTCACCACAAGTTTACTACCTGGATGGAAACAAACGGGTATGATATCCACAAGTCTTACTCCGACGAGGAGATCAACGAGATCGTCAAGCGGTCGCCTTACCACCTGGCCACTTCTTCCGATATCGACTGGCTCGCCAAGGTGCGTATGCAAGGACGTATCCAGAAATGGGTGGATCACTCCATTAGCGTCACGGTGAACCTCCCGGAAGAGGCTACCGAGGAGCTCGTCGGGAAATTGTACGTCGAGGCATGGAAGAGCGGGTGCAAGGGATGTACCGTCTACCGCGAGGGGTCAAGACAGGGCGTGCTGGTCAGCACTACCAGCAAAAAGGAGGAAGCCATGCCCTCCAAGCGCCCCAGGGAACTGGCCGCCGAGGTCGTCCGCTTCCAGAATAACAAGGAGAAGTGGATCGCCTTTATCGGCCTCTATAACGGACACCCCTACGAGATCTTTACCGGGATCGCCGACGACGAGGAGGGAATCATGCTGCCGAAAGCCGTCAATGACGGGAAGATCATCAAGAACGTGAGCGAGGACGGTAGCACTCGTTATGACTTCCAGTTTTCCAACAAGCGCGGCTTCAAGACAACCGTCGAGGGCCTGTCTTACAAGTTCAACAAGGAGTTCTGGAATTATGCCAAGTTTATTTCCGGCGTTCTCCGCTACGGGATGCCTATCCCGCAAGTCATCGAGCTGATCTCGGCCATGGAGTTCGATAACGAGAATATCAACACGTGGAAAAACGGCGTCGAACGCGCGCTAAGACGGTTCGTCCCGGACGGGACGGAGGTCTCTAATAGCACGCCGTGCGAGAATTGCGGCTCTACTACCACCATCTACCAGGAGGGATGTATCACTTGCAAGGATTGCGGCATCAGCAAGTGCGAATAGCTACCCCTCCCCGCTGAAGATGACGACCCACCACGGGATAATTGAAAGGAGTATCTGCCGGCCGGTAGCTACCATCGGGAGTTTCGACGGCGTCCATCGCGGACACCTTAGCGTGATCGAGGCCCTGCGCGCGACGGCAAAAAAACTCGACGGGCACTCTGTCGTGATCACTTTCGACCCGCACCCCAGGGAAATCCTCTACCCGATGGAGCAAAAACCGGGAATACTCACCACGCTGGCAGAGAAAACTGCCCTCCTCGAGCAACGCGGGGTCGATCACCTGATCGTCCTCCCGTTCACCGGGGAAACGGGACGCGTGGAGTATGACGATTTTGTCAAGCAGGTGCTCGTGGACGCGATCGGGATCAAGGGACTTGTCGTCGGGCACGATCACCGGCTCGGGAGAGGACGGGCCGGGAATCACGAGAATCTCCAACGACTGGCCAACGAGCACGCGTTCTTCCTCGCGCGACAACCTGTCTTCGAGACGCGCGACGTGAGCGTGAGTTCTACCAAGATACGAGACGCCCTTCTCACCGGGAATGTCCAGCTCGCGAATGATCTCCTGGGCTACCACTACACGCTAACGGGTAAAGTAGTGCCGGGGGAGCGCCTCGGCCGGCAGATCGGTTTCCCGACGGCTAACCTGCGCCTCGACGACGACAGGAAGCTATTGCCCGCACCGGGCGTCTACATGATAGAGGCTTCCGTGGACGGCGAGTTGCACCGCGGCTTGCTGAATGTCGGCACGCGACCCACTGTCAGTACTACCGGACGACTCTCTGTCGAGGCGCATCTCTTCGACTTTGACAGGAATATCTACGGCTCCTCTCTCTCTCTCTCTCTCCTCGATCGCGTCAGGGGAGAACGAAAATTCGAAAATATCAACGAGCTGAAAAAACAACTCCTCGAGGATAAACAAACCGCTCTCGCGCGAGGCGACGGGGGAGGAGAGTGAGATGAGTGATCTCTCTCTCCTGTCTGCCGCGCGGAAGGTTTTCCCTATTTTCCCCTTTACGACATCACGTTAAAATCCTTCTTGGCTTGCCGAATAATCAGCGTGATCCATGAAAACCCGCCTGCCGGTTCTTGTTCGCCCCGGGATAAATTCAAATAGTAAAAGTGTGAAATAAAATTCCCGGGATTCCCGGTAATTCCCCGGGAATTTCAACTACCTCCTCCCGGTCACGAACGCGTTTCCCGAGATTCCCCGCGAGTTAAAGAAATATCGTTTCGCGTCCGTCTACCCTTACCCAGAACGAGAAAGCCCTGGATACTGGAACATTTTCCCGCACCCCCGTGAGAAAAACGTTCGGGATTCCCGTTCCGCCACGGGTACTAAATAATAAAAGTTTTTTACATTCGCGTCGTGAGCTCAATTGTTATAAAAACTAAACGACGATGATATGTTATTTAACTCGATAGACTTCGCTATTTTTCTCCCGGTAGTCTTCTTTTTATACTGGTTTGTTTGTAACCGTGGCTTGCTATTGCAGAATCTTTTCGTGGTAACGGCCTCTTACGTTTTCTATGGCTGGTGGGACTGGCGTTTTTTAATCCTCATGTCTATCACGATCGCGTGTAGCTGGGCGAGCGGGCAATGGATGTCGAGTATCAGGCGGCGGGGCGATCGCGATGCAAACGCGATCAAGCGACGAGCAAGAGCCGTGATGGTCGCCAACATCGTGTTAAACCTCCTCATACTGGGTTTCTTCAAGTACTACAATTTCTTCGTGCAAAACTTTGTAGAAGCCTTCACGCTGTTTGGTAAAGAGCTTAACGTGACGACCCTGAAAATCATCCTACCCGTCGGGATCTCGTTCTATACTTTCCAGGCCTTGAGCTATTCCATAGATGTTTATCGCGAGAAGATCGAGCCGACGAGGAATGTAGTCGCCTTTTTCGCCTTCGTGAGTTTCTTCCCGCAGCTCGTGGCCGGACCCATCGAACGCGCGACAAACCTGCTCCCGCAGTTCTACACCAAACGGCAATTCGATTACTCGCGAGCGGTCGACGGCGCGCGACAGATCCTGTGGGGATTGTTCAAAAAGATGGTGATTGCCGATAATTGCGCCGCGGCGGTAAACCAGATCTTTGATGCTTACACGTTACAGCCCGCGAGTAGCTTGCTACTGGGAGCTATACTGTTCGCGTTCCAGATATACGGCGACTTCTCCGGTTATTCCGACATCGCCATTGGCACGGCGCGACTCTTCGGCTTCAACCTGATGAGGAATTTCGCCTTCCCTTACTTCTCCCGGGACATTGCCGAGTTCTGGAGACGCTGGCATATTTCGCTGACCACGTGGTTTCGCGACTACTTGTACATTCCGCTGGGAGGAAGCCGGGGATCGCGATGGCAGAAAATGCGCAACACGTTTATTATCTTTCTCGTGAGCGGTTTCTGGCACGGGGCCAACTGGACGTTTATCGCGTGGGGCGCTTACCATGCCCTATTGTTCGTGCCGCTGCTGTTACTCGGCAAGAACCGCAAGTACACCGGTATCGTGGCGGCAAATCGCCTGTTGCCAACCTTCAAGGAGTTACTGTCCATGTTGATCACCTTCGCGTTTGTCGTGATCGGGTGGATTATCTTCAGGGCTGAAGACATGCCACAGGCCATCGATTACATATCGAGGATATGTTCGTCTTCATTATTATCAATACCCACGATTGCTAAGAGAT
>JAITJA010000194.1 GCA_031279175.1 Odoribacteraceae bacterium | reverse complement strand
TTTCCCTAACCCGCCCCACGCGGGGGGGGGGACTTTCGGGGTTTCCCGAAACCTACCCACGAGACGGGGGACCATTCCGGGCGTACCCGAACCCTTCCCACGGGCGGGGGGGGCGGGTTATGATTTGCTGCCGACGATGACGGTGATCATCTTGTCGAGGGGGAGGTGTTTCCGGGCGAGTTCCAGTAAGCGTTCGGGCGTGCACTCCTTGACGCGTTCCAGCGCGCGAAGACAGAACGAGAGGTCGAGGTCATGCATCAAGTAATACCCGAGCATGTCGGCCTGGGCGTACGCGCCGTCGAGCTCGCGGAGGATCTCGCCGTGGTAATAGTTCTTGACGAGATTCAACTCGTCGTCGGGGACGAGTTCTTCTTGCAGTCGGGTGATTTCCTTCCGGATCTCGTCGATGGTCGCGTCGGCTTGCCCGGCGTTAACGTCTGTCGTGATCATCCAGTTGGCCCCCTGGTTGAGATTCACGTTAGAGGAGTAGACGCCATAGGTGTATCCTTTCTCCTCGCGGATATTCGACATGAGTCTCGAGCCGAAGTACCCGCCGAGGATGGTGTTCAAGAGTAGGAAAGGGATGTAATCCTCGTCGTGCAAGTGCACGCCCTCTTTTCCCGCGTAGATACTCGCCTGCACGGCCCCTTGTTTCTCGATCCGGTATACGCCGGGGGTGGCTGGTGCGAATGGGAAGCGTTCGTCCGGGGCGACGTGGAAGGAGGGTAGTGGGGCGAAGGCGCGTTCGACGAGGTTGGGTAGCGCGTCGTCGATGTTTCCCGAGAGGATGACGCGGGTGGCGGTGGCGGTGAGGCGCTCGCGGTAGAAGTGGCGGACGGTGGCGGTGGTGACGCGGGCGAAATCCTCGCCGGTGAAGTGGTTCGCGTACGGGTGTTGTTCCCCGTTGAGTAGTCCGAGGAACGCTCTTCGCGCGAGGTAGGATGTTTTTCCCATGTTGTCCTCGTGCTGTTGTTGTTTGTTCCGGAGATATATTTCCATTTCTCTTTCCGGGAAGGTGCTTTCGATGATCATTTTGGCGATCATCTCGATCATTTTCCCGGCGTGTTCGCGTAGTGAGAGGATCGAGATCGAGGAGTGGTGTACGCCGGCGGCCAGGTGGATGTAGGCGCCGTGGAAATCGAAGAACTCGGCGATTTCTGCCGCCGAGAGGGTTGTGGTTCCATCGTTCAGGAGATTGATTGCCGTGGACGCGATGACGGGGCGCGGCTGGTAGTAAGTGCCGTGCGGGAGTATGATTTCTATCTTGCATGTCTCTTGCCGCGGGTCGTGCAGGCATGTCAGGTTTAGTCCGTTCGCGGCGCGCGCGTCTTGTCGGGTGAAGATCGTTGGCGTGTCGATCGGGTGCAGGGGTGGTGGGGATTTTCTGTTTGGTTTCATGTTTCCGGTGAAGAGAGGTAAAGGAGCGTGGATTTGTTCCCGGTTCGGAAGAGTTCTCTCGCGGTCTCCTTGAGCGAGTCGATAGAGAAGGGTTCGTACCTGTCACGCTCGCTGTTGACGAGGTCGACGTTCCCGAGATACTCGAAGAAGGCGAGGCGCGTGGCTTTTGACTGGTAGCTGATTTCGTGGCAGGCGATCTGTAGATCGATCTTGTTGCGGGTTTTTTGTAATTCTCGTTCGGCGACGCCTTCACTGGCGAGTGTCTGTATTTCGTTGATGATGGCATCCTCGGCTTCCTTGACGGGTATGCCTTTCGCGGGTTTTCCCTGTATGATGAAGAGTCCGGGGTCGACGTCTGCCGTGAGGAAGGCGTCGATGTCCGAGAAGAGGGGGTTTTTCTTGACGAGGTTCGCGTGCAGGCGCGCGGATTCGCCGTTGGCGAGGACGTCGGAGAGGATGTCTGAGGCGTAGAAGTAGTCGGAGGCGCGTTCTCCCGCGTGGAAGGCGATGCTGATCATGTCCGACGGGACGGGGACGGGGTGGTTGGCGATCACGAGGCGTCGCGTTTCTTGCTGTCGCGGTTCGCGCGGGTAGGATTTTCGCGTCGCGTTTGCCGGTGGTATTTCCCCGAACCATCGTTTGACGAGTTCCAGTGCTTTCCCGGAGGAGATGTTCCCGCTGATGGCGATGATGGCGTTGTCCGGGGCGTAGTGGGCGCGCGAGAATGTTTTTACCTCGTCGAGGGAGACGCGTTCGACGTGTTCCGGTTCGATGCCGATGGTGTTCCAGCGGTACGGGTGCACCTTGTATGCGAGCGGTCTCAGTTGCAACCAGAGGTCGCCGTACGGTCGGTTGAGGTAATGTTGTTTGAACTCCTCGACGACGACGTTTTTCTGTATTTCCAGCGATTGTCTCGTGAGTTTTGGTTTCATCATCCGGTCGGACTCGAGCCAGAGAGCGGTTTCGATGTTCGCGGCGGGGAGGATGATGTAGTAGTTCGTGTAGTCGTTGTTCGTGTAGGCGTTGCTTTCTCCTCCGGCTTGCTGTACGCGCGCGTCGAAGTCGTCGACGTTGCGCGATCCGCCGAACATGAGGTGCTCGAGGAGATGGGCGAGGCCGGTGCGGTGCGGTTGTTCGTCTCTCGCGCCGACCTTGTAGAGTATGTTGACGGCGACGAAAGGGGTAGAGCTGTCTGTGTTGCAGACGAGCGTCAGGCCGTTGTCGAGGGAGTGTCTGGTATATTGTATCACGCCGGTAATGTTTTCGTTTTCGGGCGTTAAGAATCCCTGACGGGGGGCCGCCAGGGATTGTTCACGCCCTTCGCGAGGGGTTATTTTTTGATATTGGGTAGTTCGAGGCCATATCCTTTTCGTTTGTCCTCGGCCTTCAGGAGGAGCGCGACGATGATGGCCAGCAGGCCGAACGCGGCGAAGATGACCATCGGGAGGGTGTAGTCATAGTGCTTGATCACGCTTTCGACGCCGTCCGTGATCACGCGTTCGACGCTCGAGATGCAGTATTTGTCGAGCACCCAGCCGATCAATAGCGGCACGCCCATCAATCCCCAGTTTTGCACCCAGAAGATGAGCGAGTAGGCGGTGCCGAGTTGTTTTTCCGGGATGATTTTCGGCACTGAGGGCCACATGGCCGACGGCACGAGCGAGAACGCGATGCCCAGGGCGATCATGATGACGGTGGCGATTAACCAGTGGTCGAGCAGTGGTAGCGCGAAGAGGAGGTGTATCCCGAGGAGCATGCAAGCGCCAAGGATCATGATGGAGGCCCCTTTTCCCTTTCGGTCGTAGAGATTCCCGAAGAGCGGCGTGAGGATGATCGTGCCGAAGGGGAGTAGTCCCGGTATGATCCCGGCGAGGTTCTGGTTGACCCCGTACTTGTGTATCATGAGGTCCGTGGCGTATTTCAAGAAGGGGAAGACGGCGGAGTAGAAGAGGACGCAAAGGAGCGCGATGAGCCAGAAGCCCCTGTTTTTGATGATGAAGAGGATGTCGGCGAAGCGGAACGGTTCTTCTTTTTCGGTGTCTGCCGGGAGAGATTTCTCCAGCTTGCGATCCATGACGCAGTAGACGATGAAGGCGATGGTGCCCACGCACAGTAGGATCAGCGCGATTAACACGGGGGTGGAGAACTTGAAGGCCTCGGCGACGGGTAGGGTGAGGATCATGGCCAGTCCGGTCCCGATGCGGGCGGTGGCCATTTCAAGCCCCATCGCCAGCGCGAGTTCTTTTCCCTTGAACCATTTGACGATGATTTTCGAGACGGTGATGCCGGTGATCTCGATTCCCACTCCGAAGATGGCGTACCCGAGCGACGCGAGCACGACTTGCGTTTTCATTCCCAGTATGGAGCTTCCCTCCGGGAACGCGGCTGTGATGGCGTAGTACTTGATGGCCACGCCCCCGACCATGAGGATGCAGGACATGAGCCCGGTGAAACGAACGCCCATCTTGTCGAGGATGATTCCGCCGATGATGAGCATGAGTAGGAAGACGTTAAACCAGCCGTACGCGCTGGTGAATAGCCCGTATTCCGTGCTGCTCCAGAGGAGTTCTTTCTCGAGCATGGGTTTCAGCGGGGCCATCACGTCAGTGAGGAAGTAGCCGCACAGCATCGTGAAGGCGACCACGGCGAGCGCGATCCATCTGGCGGTCGTCGATTCTCGCAGGCTTTTTTGGAGTTTTTCTACCATTGTGATTATGTGTTAGGGGTTAAAAAATCATGTTGTTTTATCGACGTGGTAACAATTCCGGTCGTGCGCGTTGCGCGATACCAGTTCGGCGAGGAATCCGGCGAGGAACAGTTGTGTCCCGAGGATCATGCAGGCGAGCGCGATGTAGAAGTATGGGTTACTGGCCACCAGCGGGGCCTTGATGTTTTGGTTCATGGCGATCCATTTTTCTATGCCGATCCACGCGGCGGCACAGAACCCGACGGTGAAGAGCAGCGTGCCGATCGCGCCGAAGAGGTGCATGGGTTTCTTGGAGAAGCGGGTGATAAAGGAGACGGTCAGCAGGTCGAGGAAGCCGTTAATGAAGCGGTTCAGGCCGAACTTGCTAACGCCGTACTTGCGCGCCTGGTGCGCGACGGCCATTTCCCCGATTCGCGTGAACCCGGCCTGCTTGACGAGGATGGGGATATAGCGGTGCATCTCCCCGTAGACCTCGATATTCTTTGTCACGATACCCTTGTAGGCTTTCAGCCCGCAGTTAAAGTCGTGTAATTTCAGCCCGGAGAATTTCCTCGCGGTGGCATTAAACAGCCGGGTAGGGATTGTCTTGGAGAGCGGGTCGTGGCGTTTCTTCTTCCACCCGGAGACCAGGTCGTAGTTTTCTTCCGTGATCATGCGGTAGAGCGCCGGGATCTCGTCGGGAGAATCTTGCAGGTCGGCGTCCATCGTGATGACGACGTCGCCGGTGGCCTCCTCGAAGCCGCGATAGAGGGCGGCGGACTTGCCGTAGTTGCGGCGGAACTTGATCCCTCGGACGCCGGGATTAGTGGCGGCGAGCTGCTCGATGGTCTTCCATGAGTCGTCGTTGCTCCCGTCGTCCACGAGGATGATCTCGTGTGTATAGTGGTGCGCCTGCATGACGCGCGCGAGCCACGCGACAAGTTCCGGCAGAGAATCCGCCTCGTTATAGAGTGGTATGACGACAGAGATATTCATCACGCGTTCAGGTCTGACGGGTTAGGTCTCGCGGGCGTTGGCAGGTTGCGCCGGAGTATGGCCGCGATGACCAGCAGGAAGAACATCCCGAGGAGCACGTCCCGGAAGAATTCACTGAACGCGACGACGAGCGGCGTGATGGTCTCGTTCAATATCTCCGCGGGTATCCCGAGGGATATTTCGCCGTAGATCTCTTTTATCATGACGGTCATGATGTTTTTATACTCCTCCATCAGTTCCGGCCTTGCCGAGTAGAGGGCGAAGGTATAGATGGAGTACAGCACGGTGGCCAGCAGGACGATCTTCAGCCCTGCCGAGAAGGCGCGCCCGTAGGTAATGCTTCCTGCCAGGCGGTCGTCGCGGAATTTCTTGACGCCCATGAAGCACCCGATGATGCTCAGGCACGAGACCACGTTATTCAGCCGGGGATTCATCACGACGTCCCTCCCGGAGAGGATAAAGAGGAGGGAGGCAATAATAAAGCTCCCCCCGACGAGCAACCCGAATGTCGCGATCGGGTTTAGCGAGCGATGATCAAGCGTATTCATGAGTTATAGTGTATCGTTATACTTTCGCAGCGAGAGCGTCTCTCCCGGCAGCAGCTTCTCGTCCGCCGCCAGGCCATTAAAGTAGAGCAGCCGGGAGAACTTCACCCCGTACATTTGCGAGATCCAGTAAGCGGTCTCACCCTCCTTCACCTTGTGTCGCGCGCGCGTCCTGGCGGCCTTGTTCTTCTTTGCTTTCAGGAACACGTTCATCCCGGCGCGGATAGAGGTCTCGTTCTTGTCATTATACTCCAACAGCTTTCGCAGCGGGATATTAAAATAGGCGGCGATGGCGGCGAACGAGTCTCCCTTCCGCGTCTCGATGCAGGGGATACCGTTGACCCGGGTCATTCGCTGGCGGTAGTTGACGCGCGTGCTGCTACTATTTAAGGTATACTCGCGCGCCGCGCCGGAGGTCTCCTTGCCCCGGTCCAGGAGGTACAACTTCTCGTCCTCGATGATCCGGATCAATCGTTCGGCATAACTGGGATTGGTGGCGTACCCTGCCTTTTGCAGCCCGCGCGCCCATCCCTTGTAATCTGTTTTCTTCAGCTGGAAGAGGGGCGCGTAGCGTTGGCGCGAGGTCAGGAACAGGCTATGATCTGTCCACGACTCCTCCGGCGAGCTATATTTCCGGAAGCACTCGTTTTGCTTGTTATCGTTCCACGTGACCGTGGGGCCGCCCCAGTCGTGGCATTTAATCCCGAAATGGTTGTTACCTGTTTGCGCGAGGGAGGAAGTCCCGGCCCCGGATTCCAGTATTCCCTGTGCCATTTTCACGCTGGCGGGGATCCCCGTTCGTCTCATTTCCTGGATGGCAATCTTGCTGAATTTCTGTATATACTCTTTACGGGTGTTTTTGTTTTCCCCGCTACATGGAGAGGCGATCCAGCAGGCGAGGAATAAAAAAGCTAAGGTTCTATGCATACTCGAATGGATTACTTATTTTCACGTCGTAAATGTAATTGAAAAAAATAAGATGCAAAACACGGGATATGACTCTTTGGTAATTTTGGCTCGCGCGGCCGTGGAGAGCGCTTATTGTGTCTACTCGCGGTTCGCGGTCGGGGCGGCGGTACTGATGGACAACGGGGAGGTCGTGCGCGGCTCCAACCAGGAGAACGCGGCGTATCCTTCCGGGTCGTGTGCCGAACGCGTGGCCCTCTTCTACGCCTGTTCCGCCTACCCCGGCGTGAAGGTGAAGGCCATCGCCATCGCGGCGCGCGACCCGGCGGGGGAGTGGGTACGGGGCATAACCCCGTGCGGGGCCTGCCGCCAGGTGATGGCAGAGATCATCCGACGCTATCGCGCCGATTTCGACGTCGTGCTGGCGGGCGGGGAGGGCGAGGTGACGGTCATACCGGCAAGCGAGCTGTTGCCGTTCCCGTTCTGAACTTTCTATCTTGCTGGCGCGGTTCCCCTTTTCGTTCTCTCGCCCGCGTCTCCCGTCTTTTATTTATATTCGCGTCATGCAAAACAACACGCGTCCATATCTTTCACGTCTCTCCCGGTGGTTTGTCCGCTTCTTCCGGGAGACGGCCTTTTACAGCATCACCTTTATTTTCTTCGTTGCATGGATGATGCTGGTAGACTCGTACGGTTATTTCCCGTGGAGGAGGCTGCTCGCCGAGACCCGCTCGCTGGAGCGCCAGAAGACGTATTACATCGAGCAGAACGTCGCGGCAAGGAGGCAAATAGAGGCACTGCGAGTCAATCGCGACAGCCTCGAGAAGTTCGCCAGGGAACGCTTCCTGATGAAACGGCCGGACGAGGATCTATTTATTATCATCGACGACTGAGCCGTGGGAAGAATCATCGCCATTGATCACGGTACAAAACGCGTCGGGATCGCCGCCACCGATCCCGGCCGGCTGATCGCTAACGGTCTCGCTACCGTCGCCACGCGGGAGGTAATCCCTTTCCTGAGAGCCTACATCGCGCGGGAAACGGTGGATCTCTTCGTCGTCGGGCATCCCAAGAAGATGGATAACTCCGACTCGGACAACATGGCGCGCGTCATCCCCTTTGTCGCCTCCCTTCGTCGCGCCTTCCCGGGCATTCCCGTGGAGATGCACGACGAGCGATTCACTTCTCTACTCGCGCGCAGGGCGATCCTCGAGGCCGGCGCGCGGAAAAAGCAACGGCAAGACAAGGCGCTCGTCGACCTCGTCAGCGCCGCGATCATTCTACAGTCGTATCTCGAGCAAACCAGGAACATGAATATAAAGTAACAATACGCGATATGTTTTTACCCGTTTACATTTACGGTCATCCCGCGCTCGGCAGACCTTCCGCCGATATTTCCCAGGGCGAAGAGGGGTTCGACGACTTTCTCCGCGACATGTGGGAGACCATGTACGAGGCCGACGGTCTCGGTCTTGCCGCCCCGCAAGTCGGGAGGAATATCCGGCTATTCGTCATTGACGCCAGTGTCCTCGCGGAGGATTACCCCGCTTGCGAGGGATTCAAGCGCGTGTTTATAAATGCCAGGATCACGGAACGCTCGCGCGAGCGGGTGGTCATGAACGAGGGATGTCTCAGTATTCCCGGTATTCACGAGGACGTCTCCCGCCCCGAGCGGGTCACGATCGCCTACAAGGACGAGAATTGGGTCGACCGCGTGGAGCATCTCGAAGGGATGCTCGCCCGCGTCGTCCAGCACGAGTACGATCATATCGAGGGACACACGTTTATCGATCACCTCTCGACGCTCAAGAAACGCGTGCTCAAGAAAAAACTCGCGGCGCTCTCCAGGGGCAACTTCCAAAGGAATTACCGCGTCGTGTTGCCCGCTTCCCGCGCCGGGCGAGTACCGGGCAAGGGGGGGAAATAAAGAACCCGGGGGGGCATGGCCACGGGGACGCGAGACGCGCCCCTCTTGCCGTTACCGCTCGTTCTCCTCGTTTTTACTCGAAAAGGCCTCGCGGTGACCTCGCTCTCGCGAATCATGTCCAGCAACTTGACCTCGCCGGTAGGCGCGACGTCATGCTCTTCGGGGATCGACTTGCCGCCGGTCGTTCCCGGGCCACTCTTTTGCAACAACGCCTGCACGGCCGCGCGCGCCTCGACACGCGTTTCATCGCGCGACCGGTAGTAGTAAACGAGCTCGAGTAGAGGTTCCATGTTCACCCGGGATTTAATAAATTTTCAGT
>JAITJA010000016.1 GCA_031279175.1 Odoribacteraceae bacterium | reverse complement strand
CGTCACGCTCAAGGGGCACGAGCGAAGCCGCGTCACGTCCATCTATAATTGCCGGGTGATCCGCTGATCGCCTCGCTACCGCTCTAACGAAGAACGTCCCTCCACCCGGCAGGGACGTTCTTTATTTGACGCGTGTCCCGCGCGCCCCGGGCCACACCTCGCTTAAAGCATTGCACGAGAGGTGTTCCACGGTGAATATCAAGGAGTAAAATAACGGGATCCCTCGTTCGACAGGCCGCTTGTCTAATTAGATTTCCCGTTTGTCTAATTAGACAAGCGACTTTTCTAGTTAGACAGGCGACTTTTCTAGTTAGATTTCCCGTTTGTCTAATTAGATTTTTCACTTGTCTAATTAGACAGGCGACTTTTCTAGTTAGACAAACCGTTTGTCTAATTAGACAAGCAAGAAATCTAGTTAGAAAAGTCGCTTGTCTAATTAGAAATCCTGCTTGTCTAATTAGACAAGTGAAAAATCTAATTAGACAAGCAGGATTTTTAGTTAGAAAAACGGGGGGCGGGAGTCGAGAAAGGGCTCGCGGTGAGCGTCAAGAGATCCCGGCAAGGCGCACGTTCCCGTGATCCGCGCACTCTTCCAGCAGCGTGGAAATGGGCTTGCCGAGGGTAGGATGGATAAAGTCCGGGAGTATCTCGCCGAGCGGCACGAGGACGAAACGACGGTCCGGGAGGCGAGGATGGGGGATGACGAGGTCAGGATGATCGATGACCAGCGCGCCGTGGAAGAGGATGTCAACGTCAATGGGACGGGGGGCGTAACGGGCAGAGGCGTCGCGTTGTCGCCCGAGGCGTTGTTCCGTTTCCATGCAGGTTTTCAGCACGTCGCGCGGCGCGAGGGCGGTGCGATAGAGCACCACCTGGTTATAAAACGGGATATGGTCATCGAATCCCCATGGATCGCTCTCGTAGAGCGCCGAGCGTCGTTCTTCCCGCCCGATGGCGTTCACGAGCGCGATGGCCCGGTTGATATTTCCCTCGCGATCTCCACGGTTGCTCCCGAAGATGAGCGCTGAGAGCGCGAGCTCAGGCGTACGGTTTCTTGTAGAATGGTCTTTTCCCTCCATTTGTTTTCCCCTTGTATGCCGGGGCATTGTTCTGGTTGTAATTCTGGAAGGTATTCGTGTTTTTCCCTTGTTTTTTCTGGGTTGATTCCTTGAAGCGCGGGAGGACGAGGTTTGCCGGTATATCGACCCCCTCGCCGTACATGAGGCGGATGTCGCTGAATATCCGCTCGTCTTCGACGGAATCGTTGTTCCAGGCGATAAACGACTTTTTCATGTGCTGGGCGGTGAGGACGAGGAGATCCCTTCTCTGCTCGAATGTTTGTAGCGTTTTGATTTTCTGTATCATTCTTTCGGCGATGTTGCCGTAATGCTTCATGCGGGTTTTGTGCTCGCAGTACTCCATTTTGTCTGGTTTTTTCTCCAGGCTTTCCCTCGCCGGCACGGGGTAAGGCGTGTCGATGTCGAGACTAAAGTTTGACATGATGGCGAGGTGATCCCATAACTTGTGCCTGAAATCGAGGATGTCCCTCAAGTGCGGGTAGAGGTTTCCCATCACGTTAATTACTGCTTTCGCCGCCAGGGTACGTTCTTCCCTGTCTTTGATGGTAGCGACTTCATCTACCATGGTTTGGATATGTCTCCCGTACTCCGGGAGGAGCAATCTTTTTCTTTCCGTGTTATAGTCCATCGTGGATTTAGTTTGTCTTAAAAAAATCTGTCGGTCGGGGGGTGATTATCTTGATTTCCCGGTATCCGCCGCGTGTATCGCGTCATTCCTGGACGCGGGGGCAAATGTAAGGATTATTTCTTTTTTGGCCGCTATGTTCATCTCTTTTTTGCCGTTACGTTTATTCTTTTTCCGCTGATAGCCTCGCGAACTTTAGTAATAGCACTTTCGGCCCGTGCTTCCCGAAGTAGACGTTGGCCTTCCTGTTTCCCCCCGTTCCCTCGACGGAGAGCACCTTACCGGCGCCGAAGACGTCGTGATAGACGACGATTCCCGGTACGATGGCCTCCGGCAACAAGGGACGCAGGCGGGTGAGGTCGACGTCGCCGACCTCCACGGGTTCGACGGGGGCCTCGACGCGCCGCTCGACACGCGCCTGCACGGGATGCTCGTGGCCGGTACGCGGCGGTACGCGGGCGGGGGCGGGGGCGGAGATGAAGCACGGGGTGATCTCGCCAATGAAACGGGAGGGGCGTGGCGACGTGATCTCCCCGTTGCGGTAGCGGGTCAGGGCGTGCGAGAGGATCAGGCGTTTTTCCGCGCGCGTCAGTGCCACGTAGAAGAGACGGCGCTCTTCCTCGAGGTTTTCCGCCGAGTATACGCTTTGTACCGACGGGAAGAGGGCTTCCTCGAGGCCGACCACGCAGACGGTGGGGAATTCTAATCCCTTGGCCGAGTGTACGGTCATGAGCGTTACCTTGGGCGTGTCGTCCGATTTCTCGTTGTCCTGGTCAGTCAGCAGGGCGATTTCCGAGAGGAAGCGGGCGAGGCGATCCTCGTTGTTTTCCTTGTACGCGGCCTCGGAGAATGCTTTCACGGCGTTGAGTAGCTCCTCGACGTTTTCCCTTCGCGACACGCCTTCCGGGGTGCTGTCTCCGGAGAGGTCGGCGACGATGCCGGAGGAGAGCGCCACGTGACGGGCAACGGGGAAGGCTTCCTCGTCGCGTGCCATCGCGGAGAAGCCGTCGATCATTTCCCTGAAAGCGACTAACCGGCGCGCCGTCGCCGCGGATAGCTGGTTGAAGCGGTCGAGGTTTTCCAGCACGTTCCAGGTGCTGACGTCGTGTAATCGCGCGATTTCCCGGAGCATCTCGACGGTCGTGTCGCCGATTCCCCGGCGGGGGTAGTTGATGACGCGACGGAGGGCTTCCTCGTCTTCCCGGTTGACGGCCAGGCGCAGGTATGCCAGCAGGTCCTTGACCTCCTTGCGCTGGTAGAAGGAGGTGCCGCCGTATATCCGGTAGGGGATGTTTAGCTTGCGGAGGACTTCCTCGAAGAGGCGGGACTGGGCGTTCGTGCGGTAGAGGATGGCGAAGCGGCTGTAGTCCTGGCGCTCGTCCCTCGCCGCGCGGTAGATTTCGTTGACGACTTGCACGCTTTCTTCCCTGTCGGAGAGGGCGCGGATGACCTTGATTTTTTCCCCTTCCTCGTTCCGGGAGAAGAGCTCTTTGGGGATTTGCTCCTGGTTGCGCGCGATGACGCTGTTGGCAGCCCCGACGATGGTCGTGGTCGAGCGGTAGTTTTGCTCGAGCTTGTAGAGGGAGTACTCCGGGTAATCGTTTTTGAAGTTGAGGATGTTCTCGAGGCGCGCTCCTCGAAACGAGTATATGCTTTGCGCGTCGTCTCCCACGACACATATATTATGGTGTAGCGCGGAGAGCTTTTTTATGATCAGGTACTGGGAGTAGTTCGTGTCCTGGTACTCGTCGACGAGCAGGTACTCGAACTTTCGCTGGTATTTTTCCAGCACGTCGGGGAAGTCCCGGAACAGGATGTTCGTTTGCAACAGCAGGTCGTCGAAGTCCATCACGTTGCTTTTCTTGCAACGGGCCGCGTAGTACCTGTATACCTCGTGTATTGCCGGTTTTCGCGCGGCTTTGTCTGCCTGGCGGATGTTGTCGGACAGGGCGTACGCCTCTGGGGTGATTAACATGTTCTTGGCCATCGATAT
The DNA here is from genome assembly GCA_031279175.1 of Odoribacteraceae bacterium. Classification (GTDB taxonomy): domain Bacteria; phylum Bacteroidota; class Bacteroidia; order Bacteroidales; family Marinifilaceae; genus JAIRKS01. Next base: position 10,938 of record JAITJA010000016.1, on the reverse strand, counting down.
TCTCCCCTGCACGTCGTTGGACTTGTAGATTTTGTCGTCGAGCTTCAGCTCTTTTATGATCTGCTTGATCATGTTCCTCGAGTCTTGCGCGTCGTAGATCGTGAAATCTCGCGTGTAGCCAAGGATTTCTGCCTCTACGCGTAGAATTTTCCCGAAGATCGAGTGGAATGTCCCCATCCACAGGCTGGCCGCCTGCATGTCGCCAACGAGTGACGCCACGCGCCGCTGCATTTCTCTCGCCGCCTTGTTCGTGAAGGTGAGCGCTAACACGCGGTAGGCCGGAACGCCATTGCTCAATAGCTGGGCGACACGGTAGGTCAGCACGCGTGTCTTGCCCGATCCAGCCCCGGCAATGACTAACGCCGGACCGCTCGCGTGTACCACGGCTTCTAACTGACTATTATTTAATTCTCCCGAGAAATCCAAGTGTATTGTCTTTGATTGATCCGACGCGAAGGTAGCAAAAAGAGGGGGGAACAGAAATGTTACCTCCCCCATCTCCCCCCGCGTCCCGGGCAAGAGGAGGAATAAGAAAGAGCAGGAAGAAGATGCCTGGCGGCCGAAAGATTACTTGCCAATGCAGAAGTTCTTGAAGATATTACCAAGGATCTCGCGCGTGGTAATCTCGCCGGTGATCTCGCCGATGTAGTGTAGCGCGTCGCGGAGATCACGGGAGAGGAGTTCGCCACCCAAACCAGAGGATAAGCCCTCGAGAAGACGATCAAGCGATTCCGCGGCGCGCGCGAGCGACTCGTGGTGACGGGCATTACTAACGAGCACGGGAGAAACGTGCATGTCCGTCGCGACTACTGAAAACAAGAAGTGCAGGAGATCATCTACCCCCTCTCCCGTTCGCGCGGAGAGCGGGAGGAATGTCTCCCCGGGATATAGTGCGCGGATTTCCCCCGCGAGCGTGTCCGGGGCATCCATGACGTCGATCTTGTTCAGCAGGATCACGAGAGAAGCTCCGGGAGATAAGTGCTCTCGCACCCGGTCGCGATAGCACGGGAACGAGGAGAGGCGCGGCGCGTCAACAAGGAGCAAGACGACCCGCGACCGCTTGATCGCCGCGATCGCGCGCTCGACTCCCATCGCCTCGATCTCGTCGTCGGTCTCTCGTATCCCGGCAGTATCAATGAACCGGAAGTCAATTCCCCGGATGTTGATTATCTCCTCGATCGCGTCCCGCGTTGTTCCCTCGCGCGGCGAGACGATCGCGCGCTCCTCTCTTGCCAGGGTGTTCAGCAGCGTGCTCTTTCCCGCGTTCGGCGGGCCAACGATGGCCGCGGGAACGCCGTTTTTCAGCACGTTGCCCAGCGAAAAGGAGTCGCGTAACCCGACGATAACCTCCCGGGCATGTCGCGCGATAGCCAGTAACTCGTGGTGGTCGGCAAATGTCACCTCCTCCTCCGCGAAATCCAGCTCCAGCTCCACGAGCGAGGCCACCCGGAGTAACTCTTCCCGGAGCGCCTCCAGGCCGGAAGAGAAACCACCGCGCATCTGTTTCATCGCCATGTCGTGCGCCACGGGAGTGTTGGCGGAGACCAGGTCCATTACCGCCTCGGCCCGCGGGAGGTCTATCTTCCCGTTCAGGAACGCGCGCCGCGTGAACTCCCCGGGAGAGGCTATCCGTGCCCCGGCGGCAACGAGTAACTGCAACAGGCGCTGCTGGATGTATACCGACCCGTGACAGGAGATCTCCACGCTCTCTTCCCCGGTAAAAGATCGCGGGGAGCGGAATAGCGCGATCATCGCTTCGTCCAGGCAGGTCTCGCCGTCCATTATATCCCCCACCAGCAGCGCGCGCGCCGGGCACGCCGATAGTTTCCTGCCGTCGCGGAGACGGGTGATCTCCTCGCAAAGGGCAATAGCCCCTTCTCCCGATACCCGGGCCACGGCGATGGCTCCCCTTCCCGGGGGCGTCGCGAAAGCACATATAACTGAATTATCCATGATGACTTGTATTAACACGCGTCGCGAAGATAGCAAAAACAAGTCGGGACGGGGGCCTCACGCGAGCAACGCGGCGGCGCGAGAAAAGAGCGCCTCGAAGGAACGGTGGACAAGCGACGGGGAGACGCGCTCGTGGAGGGGGAAGGGTTGCTGGTGCGTGCAGGGGAAAGGGAAGCTCATCTCGTCGAGCATCTCCCGCGCGAGTCCTTCCCCGAGCGCGGCGCGAGCCCCGGCGGTAGGCATCACCGTGTCGTTGTCGAGCGTCACGACCCGAACGCGGGCGCGGGCACGTTCGAAGAAAGCCTCTCGGCGCTCCCGCGAAAGTCCCGGGAGGATCAGCGCGCGGAAGGCCTCGTCGAACGGGTCATCGAGCGCGCCGGGCGTTGACAGGAACTCGTTCAGGTAGAAAGAGCGCACGCGGGAGTAGGCTTCCCGGTCAATGATGTCCCGGGCGCTGCCGTCCATGTAACTGAACAGCGCCCCGCCGCAGAAGATAAAGAGGCGGGAGGCGGTCGTCAACTGGCAAGGATCGGCCAGCAGCAGCACCTGTGCCAGTAACGCGCCGATGGAGTAGGCGAAGAGGTCTACCGTCGTTCCCTCGTGGAAAAGGGGATGTCGCCCGTCGCGTATTGCCGCGACGAGTTGCCAGAGATTAAAGAGCGTCTCCTTGCCGGAGAGGTGGAAGCGGGAAGGGCAGGCGGAGAGGCGCGTGCTGATGGCAACATTGACGAAGGTGGCATTCGCGGCGTCGGACATTCCCCGTCGTCTCTCGCCGGCGAGGGCGTGCAGCACCCGGGAATCGCGCCACGGCGTGGGCACGCGGTTCACGTGGAAGGCGATGGGGAAGAGAATGACGGCTTTCCCGGTATCGAGGAGCAGCCGCTCGGCCCAGGGGAGATACTTGTCCCAGTCGCGCTCGTTGAGCCCGTGGAGGAGAATGATTGCCTGGCTCGCCCGGCTCGCGCCACGCGGCAGGAAGACGGGATACGAGAAGCGCTCGTTCTCTACGACCCGGTTGTCCGGCACGGGATAGAAGTCGCCGGGCAGCACGCGATCGCGCGGGTCGTCCCTCTCCCGGTTTCCCATTTCCCGAACGAACGGGCAGGGGTGGATCTCGACGGGCACGTCACCGAGGCGCACCCGGTGGTCGAGCGTGAAGAGCGATTTCAGGAATCGCGCGCGGCGAGTAAGGAGCATCGTGTTTGCCATTTCAAACGCGAACTAACGTCGCGCGATAACTCGTTCCAAATAAAAGGGCCGGGGGCAAGGACGAAGGGACGAAATGCACGATACGGGACGAAAATCCGTTACGCGGGACGAATGACAACGACGAAAAGAATACCTTTGCCCGAAAACCAAAGGAATGGACGTTTGGAATAAGAAGATACCGGGGTATATGCACGAGCGAGCGAACCTGACGCGGCTCGTGATCTTCACGGCCATGTTCGCGCTGGTGTTTATTAATATCTACAAGCCATTCGCGTCCAGGGGATGGTACAAGGTCTCTGATCTCGCGTTTTTTCTTTTCTCGAGCCTCATTATTCTCACGGGGATGGGGGTCGTGATGATTAGCCGGGTGCTGATGTATTACCAGGCGCGGCGCCGCGGGTTGACCGTCGGGCGTTACGCGGCCTGGATCGCGGCGGAGATCTTTTTCATGGCGTTATTCTTCACGCTGTACACGCTCGCGGTCAACGACGGGGAGCGCGACGCGTGGCATACCTTCCGGGAATCGGTGACGAACACGGCCCTCGTGCTCCTGCTACCTTACGCGATCCTGCATCTCTACTTCTCGCGCGTCGAGCAGGCGCGGCGTCTCCAGCGGATCGAGGAGGAGAGGGAAGAAGCAGGAACAACCCCGCGCGGTTTCTCGTTTCGCGACGAGAAGGGGGAAACGCGGCTCTCCATCTCGCGCCTCGGCCTGCTGTACATCGAGTCGTCGGACAATTACGCGGTGATCTGGTACCTGAACAAGGGGAAGGTCACGCGCTTCCTGCTACGCAACACGCTAAAGGCACTCGAGGAACAGCTCGTCGGCACGGATGTCCTGCGTTGCCACCGTTCCTACCTGGTCAACTTCGAGCACGTGAAGGTCATCCGGCGCGGGAAAGAGGGGGTATACCTCGAACTGGGCGTGGAGAACGCTCCCGATATACCCGTCTCCAGGAGTTATAGCGAGAAAGTCATCCGCTGGTTTGCCCGCTACCCCGACCCGTCATGACCGCGGCACGATCTTCTGCCGGATGACACGTAAAAACTCCTTCATGGCCGCGGCATCATGGGCCTCGATAATCTCGACAAGCCGCGCGAGTTCCTGCCGGATCTGTTCCAGTTGCCCGGTAGTACGCGGGTTAAACAGGATCTCCGACAACAAGTAATCGTCCTCCGACAATAATCCCCGGGCAATATTCATGTGCTTCTTGAAGGTCGTCCCCGGCGCTTCCTGGGGCTTCATGACGGCAGCAAATACCAGCGTCGAGGCGAACGGGATAGAGAGCGAGTAGGCGATCGTCCGGTCATGTTCATCGAACGAGTACTCGAAGATCTTTAACTTGAGAGAGCTATACAGGTCCCTGAAAAACACCTTTCCCATGTGAGCCGATTCCGTGATGATGATCGCGTTCTCCGAGGCGAGATTCTCCAGGTTCGCGAATGTCGGCCCGAACATCGGATGCGTGGAGACAAACGGGTGACCGGCCTCCTCGTAGAACTCCTTCAGCCCCGTCTTCACGGAGGCGACGTCGGCCAGGATACAGGAGGGCGAGAGATACGGGAGGGCCTGCCGAAAGGCGTCGACCGTGTATTTCAGCGTGGCCGCGTTGAGTAATATCTCCGGGTTAAATTCCGCGATTTCCCGAGGGTCGCGCATCCGGATACAGTTGTAGGTAAAGCGCAAGCGCTCGGGGCGATAATCGTGGATCGCCACCTCGTGTTCGACGCCCAGCGCGTCGGCGAAAAAGGCGCCCATCTTGCCGGCGCCAAGGATCTGGATTCTCATACTATTCTTTTCGTGTTACATGTTTTCAATAATTCGTTTCAAGGCCTCCTGCAGCCGTTCCTCCTCGCGGCAGAGTGAGACGCGCGCGTACCGTCGCCCGTTCTCCCCGAACACCGCGCCAGGAGTGATAAAGACACGCGCGCGACGAAGTACTTCGTCGGCCAGCTCCTCGCCGTCGCGCCAGCGATCCGGAACGCGGCCCCAGAGGAATAGTCCCGACTGACACGGGTCAAACGTGCAGCCGAGTGCCGTCATGATCTCCTCGGCCACCGAGCGACGGGCGGCGTATACCCGGTTGTTCTCCGCGTACCAGGAGTCCGGGGCATCCAACGCGCGGGCGGCGGCAAGCATCACCGGGCGGAATTGCCCGCTATCGACGTTGCTCTTCACCTTCAATACCCACTCTACAAACTGCCGGTTCGACGCGAGCATCGCCACGCGCCACCCTGGCATGTTATGCGACTTGCTCAGCGAGTTCAGCTCGATGCACCACTCCCGCGCCCCCTCCACCTCGAGGATACTCGCCGGCCGGTCGTTCAGGATAAAACTATACGGGTTATCGTGACAGATGACTATCCCGCGCCGTCGCCCGAACTCCACTAACCGCTCGAACAGCTCCCTTGTCGCCGGAGCACCCGTCGGCATGTGCGGGTAATTCGCCCACATGATCTTGACGCGCGACAGGTCGGCACCTTCCAGTCGCTCCCAGTCCGGCTGCCACCCGTTCTCCTCGAGCAAGTCATACGTCACGACACTCGCTCCCGCCAGTCGCGCCGCCGAGCGATACGTCGGGTAGCCCGGATCAGGCGCCAACACCGCATCCCCCGGGTCGAGGAAGGCCAGCGACACGTGCAGTATCCCCTCCTTCGACCCGATCAGCGGTAGCACCTCTCCCTCGCCAAGCGTCACGCGATAGTGGCGCGCGTACCACGCCGCGAAAGCTTCCCGCAACACCGGAATCCCCGTGTAGGGCTGGTAACCGTGAGCGTCGCGCCGCAAGGCTTCCTCGCGCAAGCACTCGACCACCTCCGCCGCCGGCGGGTTATCGGGGCTACCCACGCCGAGGCTGATCACGTCGGCCCCGCGGGCATTCATCGCGGCGATTTCCGCCAACTTCCGCGAGAAATAATACTCGCTCACCCCCTCCAGTCTCCGGGCCGGGCGAGGCACGGGATCAGATGACCTCTTCATGGCAAGCAGCATATTCACCCAATACCTTGAACTCGCTGGTCAGCGGACGCGTGGCCTCGACGCCCTGGCGATACTTCAAGATATCCTTGAACGTCAAGTCGACGTAGAACAGGTATTCCCACGCGCGCCCGATGATCGGCAACGACTGGATCTTCGTCAAGTTCACGTCATAGAACGAGAAGATCGTCAGCACGCGCGACAGGCTACCCTCCGAGTGCGGCAACGTGAAGACGATGGACGCTTTGCTCGTCGTCTCCTTACCCCGGATTTCCCCGGCCGCCTCCCGGTTCGCCAGCAACAGGAAGCGCGTGAAGTTCCGCTTGTTCGTCTCGATCCCCTCCTCGAGCACCTCGAGACCGTAAAGGTCAGCCGCGTACCGGCTACAGATGGCCGCGTGCCCCACCAGCTTCTCCCGCGCGATATCCCACGCGCTCAGCGCCGTGTCCTCCTCCTCGACCACCTTCGCGCCCAGACCGTCAAGATAGTCGGCACATTGCATCAGCGCGATAGGATGCGAGTGCACCTCGATAATATCACTTAATGCCTGCCCGGGCAACGCGGCAAGACAATGCGTGATGCGCGTCTTCTGCTCGCCGAAGACGACGAGATCGCTCACCCGTATCAGCTCGTGGTTCTGCAACAGGCTCCCGGCAATCGTGTTCTCGATGGCCATGATTCCTATCGTCCCCGGCTCCCGCTTCACCTCCGCGATCACGTCCTTGAAGCGCGCACGCGGCAGGATCTCTATCTCCTCGCCTCGTCCCTTGAAATAGGCGCGGGCGGCAATCTCGTGATACGCCCCCGCCCCACCTTGAATAGCTACTCTCTTCATACTTGTGTTGCATTAAATAAGGAATCCTGCCTCGCCGGGCAGGATTCGCGTCTTGTTTGTTTAATATTCACCATACCGCTCCTGCCTCACTTTCATGTAAAATAAAAGTAATGGAAAAAAAAGGAGCGGTAAAATCGTTGTGCTGTCATCAAATCATGTTTTATAACGCGGCAAATGTACACTATTTTTCCGGCAGACAATATCTCCCGGCTATTTTTTCAACAACACGCGCTCTCGTGCCCATCCGCGCCGGTCCCGCGACGCGCGCCGTTCATTCTCGTTCCCCGGTTGCCTTGCACGCGGACCATGCCAGTAGACAAAGAACTCGTCTCTCCCGTCCACCTTTACTTTTTTTGCGAGAAAAGATGAATCTATTTAACGTTCGCATGCGCCCGGACAGGGTAAAACAGGCCAGGAATGCCCGAAAAGAGAGGTAAAACGATGGAGGAAGCACCTCGGAAAGCATGTATATCACGTTGAATGCGATACTCTTGCATGATCAACAAAAAAATCATGCTATCCTATTGCTTGTTTTAAAAATCTTTGTAGTAATTTTGGGAACAATTTAAGGAAATGCCCGGACAGTCGGGACAGGAACAAACAAAAAATAATTGTAAAACGAAATAGTGTAAATGATGAGACGAGTAAAAGAAGAGAGATGTAGCAACATCGCGATGCAAAAACCGGAACGCGACACTCGCCCGACCAGCCCTCGCGGTGCGTCGATGAGTGCGACACTCTCCCCGTTTACCTTGATAATAACGCGCCGACCATCGCCGGTTACCCCCGGCCCTGGCAGCGTTTAAATTTTAAAACAATTCACGTTATGGGTAAAAAAGAAAGAACAGTAGTATTAACGTTATGGGCACTCTCTCTGCTCCTCCTCGCCGGTTGCGAGGAGAAATGGGAAGAGACCGTCCCTCGGCAGGAGAACGTGCAGAAAGGGTTCTCGTACGACATCCTGAAAGAACGGGGGAGTTTCGAGATCTTTCTCGATGCGGCGGAAAGAACGGGGTTCACCGACCTGCTGACGGGCAAAGGCCTTTCCACGCTATTCGTCCCGACGGACGTGGCCTTTAAACGCTATTTCCGGAGACGGGGAATCTCCGGGCTGGAGGAGATCCCGGGGGAAGAGCTACGGTTGCTGGTGGGACAGCACTGCCTGCGGTACTCGTATAACAAGGAGCAGTTACTGAACTTCCAGCCGGACGTGGAATCGCAGATCGCGATCCCTGGGATCAACTACAAGTTTCGTACGGCCGTGCACGAGCGACCGGAACAACGATTCGATCCCAAGCAAAACAAGATGATCACCGTGGCTAACCTGGATAAGTACCTGCCTGTCTTCGGCATTAATACTTTCAAGGCCGTTGGGGCGAAGAACCCGGAGGAGAATTATAGGTACTTTTTCCCGAAGAGCAACTGGTATGGTGTCGAGGACGAGCATCTCTACGCGGCCAACGCCGGAGTGCTAGAGTCATCTATCCCAACCGATAACGGCTACCTTTATATAGTGGATAACGTGATCGAGCCACTGAGGACGATATATAAGGTGATGGAGGGGGACACGAACAAGTATGGACTCATGCTGAAACTCTACGATCGCTTCCCGGGCTTCCTCACCAAGGATGAGAGCTTTGCCAACAGGTACATGGACGGGCTACCGTACGCGACCACGTATATGTTCCTGCATATGGACACGCAGAACTTCATGCTGCTGCCTATCGGGAACGAGTGGACGACGGAACGCGACGACTGGCTGCTACTGTCTAAGGTGACGTATAACGCTTTCGTCCCGAGCAATGCAACATTGAATAGTTTCTTCCGGGAGTTCTGGGGCGACCCGAACCTGAGCCAGCGCTACAAGGATTATAACGAGGTGGACCCGCTGGCTATATATTATTTTATCTCGAACCACTTTGTCAAGTCCGACGGGCTGATCTTCCCCGAACAACTGCGGGCAGGAATGGTCTCCGAATGGGGATACCCCTACGGGTTTAACGTGGACACGGACGTGGATTACAAGGAGATATGCGGTAATGGCACGTTCTACGGCCTGACGAAGGTGGACGTGCCGACGATCTTCGAGACGGCTCCCAGGCCGACATTCCAATCCCCCAAGTACCGGATCTTCTCTTACATGCTGGCCAAGTCGGGAATGTTGTCGTTGCTAGCAAACAAAGAACGGGAGTTGACGCTCTTCCTACTCTCCGACGAGACGCTCACGGAACTGGGGTATAACCTGAATAATAGCGGGAGCACGCTAAACGATTACACGGTGAGAAAGGGAAGCTCCACGGTGTCCGCCACGGACATGGAGACTATCGTGCGCGGACAGGTAATAAACCGGGTGATCAACATGGACGAGATTACTACCAGCGAGCAGGAGTGGATGGAGACGGATAACGAGGATGCGTTCGTGCAAATCGGGAGCGGGAGGATGCTCAGCGAGGACGGGGCTCCCGTGAATCTCGGGGTGGACGAGTTTAACTCCAGCGGTCGATGGGGCACGTGGCGCGCTTACGAGGTAAAGGGACTGCTCTCGTCGGGAATCGACATCCTCACGGAGCTGATCGAAGATCAAACTAAACCGTACCGGGCATGGCTAAAAACTAACTTCAAGGAGAAGATTATCAAGAGTACGGATCACGATATCGCTAACGTGTATACCGACCCGCTGAAGCCTTTCACGTACGGGCGCGGGTTGATCTTCTGCACGCTGGACACGTGGGGTAATCCCGGGTCGCTGGGAATACCACCGGTAAACGCGAACGATAAAGTACCGCTGACCGACTGGCTCTCCAAGCACATGGTCAGTAGGCAAAGCGATACGACATTTGTCTTCCTCGACGTGTTAAAGGGAACCATCGCCGATAAAGAGCTGCAAACCGTTCACAAGGATTTCAAGATCAAAGTGCTGTCGATGGATCCGGTATTTAATAACACGTACGGGAATTACAGGATGAGGATACAGCTCCCCTTCTCGGAGAACGACCGCGTCGTGGAGGCGTACGGGCCTCACTTTGCCAAGGAGTGTATGTTTTTTATCTTGACCAAAGCGGAAGATCGCTTTGTCTGGGGTGACGATTAACAAGAATAAATAGTGAACGATATGAATTTGATAAAATATAGCGTGCTGCTCGCGGGCCTCTTGCTGGGGAACCTGCAACTCTTCTCGCAGGCCAGACCTTTGCGAGGCAAAGTGCAAGACGCCGAAGGGCCGCTCCCCGGGGTGAACGTGGTAATCATGAACACGAACGAACGCGTGCTGGTTGGGGTGATCACGGATGCCAAGGGAGAGTACTATATCAATGTCCCGGACAACGCGACAGACGTGAGCGTGAACTATTCCTTTATAGGCTACAAGACGCAACGCGTGAAGTACGCTGGACAACGAACACAGGATATATTCCTCGTCGAGGAAGCGCGAATGTTGAGAGAAACGGTCGTGGTCGGGAGAGGACAGCGAAATGACATGGGAATTAGTATCAGGAACGTGGTGGCAGCTACCGAGAAAATCGAACTCGAGAATATGGACCAGCTACCGGTAACGTCGCTGGGAGATGCACTGCAAGGGAAGCTGGCCAACGTGGACATCGTCAGCGGGTCGGGCGCTCCCGGGTCAGGGTCGGCGATACGTATCCGAGGCATCAGTTCTCTTTCTACCTCCTCGGAGCCACTGATCTTGTTGAACGGGGTGCCGTACAATACCCAGTACGCAGACAACTTTGAGTTCTCCACGGCAACCGACGAGGACTTAAGTGGACTGGTCAACCTCTCTCCCGGAGATATCGAATCGGTGGAGGTATTGAAAGACGCTGCCGCCACGGCTATCTGGGGATCGCGAGGGGCGAACGGCGTGTTGGTGATCACTACCCGGCGCGGAAGCTTCGGGAAGATGACCACGAATATCACCGAGAAGATCAGTATTAACTTCGAACCGGAACGTATCAAGCAACTGAAC
>JAITJA010000015.1 GCA_031279175.1 Odoribacteraceae bacterium | reverse complement strand
CGTCACGCTCAAGGGGCACGAGCGAAGCCGCGTCACGTCCATCTATAATTGCCGGGTGATCCGCTGATCGCCTCGCTACCGCTCTAACGAAGAACGTCCCTCCACCCGGCAGGGACGTTTTTTATTTGACGCGTGTCCCGCGCGCCCCGGGCCACACCTCGCTTAAAGCATTGCACGAGAGGTGTTCCACGGTGAATATCAAGGAGTAAAATAACGGGATTTCTCGTTCGACAGGCCGCTTGTCTAATTAGACAGACGGGAAATCTAACGATACAATTCGCGAGCAGCGAACGGACTTTCAGGTATTTAAATAACTGCAAATAAAAAAGTTATGACAGACGGATTAGATTGGATTCTAAAGAATCACCTCGAATTTCACCAGCAGCTCGGCCAGGGCACCGCGTACATCTTCAACCCGGTCAACCTGACGCGCATGGGCTTCAAGGCCGGTAGCGAGCAAGAGACCTGGGTCAAGCAAATCTTCGCGCCGAAAGTAACGGCCTACACCTCCGCCTACAACGACTGGCTCGACGATTCAATGCGCACGCCAACCGCCACGAGCGAATTACTCCGGACAGAAAACGAAGTAAAGGCGTTATATCGCCAGCTCTACACCGGGTTCTTGAAAAACAGCCCGTTCGTCACCGACGAAGACCTCAAGCGCATGGGAATGCCAGAACGCTTCACGGGCCCGAAACACCCCGCCCCCGTGGCCAAGATACACCCGGCCTCCAGGCCCGACGGCTCCGAGATCCGCATGCTAAAGATACACTTCGGCAGCGAGATCATGGACGGCGTCATGGTAAGAAAAGGAAAGCCAGCAGGACAAGCCGCGGCAATCATCTGCCACGCGCTCTCCAGCACGCCCTTGACGCGGCTCGACGAGCTGGTCAACTCGGACGTGGACACGAATTCCCCCTTCGTGTTGAGCTTCTCCGACGAAGAAAGGGGAATGGGATTTTACTACTCCCTGTGCTGGCTGAACAGACGCGGCGAGAAAGGCCCCTTCGGCCCGATCATGATGGCCATCGTGCCGTGATCCTCGCGCCGCCCGACAGCGGTCTATTTTAGGCACTATAAATTTTCTTTTTTTTGTTACTGTGGCCTCGTCGCGTGAATCGGCGGGGCCTTTTTTCACGCCCGCGCGGATCCCGTCGCGCCCCCGGTAGACCCGGGATTACAATAAAAAACATCCCGCGCGCGAGCCGGTGAACGCGATTTTCACGCGATCCACCCCCGCGCCCCCTCCTCCCACCTCCCCGGCACGCGACGGTAACAGACAATCCATTACACCCCGCGCCGCGCCGCGCCCCTCCCCCCGGATTCATGCATTTTAACAAGCGATGCGCGTATTTACGAAATCTCCCTCCCCCCGTTCTCCCCCGACGGGTGTTTTTTTTAAAAAGGATTTCAGTTAATGAAAATAGAGATGCAGATTTTTGAACTATCCCGCGTAATCGCCCGACACCTTGCCGGTGAGATCACCGACGACGAGCGACAATACCTTGACTCCTGGCTGGCAGCGTCGAGCCGCCACCGGGAATTGCTCGAGCGCGTGCGAGACGAGCAGCTGGCCCGCGAGAAATTGCTTGTCTACGAGCGCGTGGACGTGGAGGAAGCCCTTTCCCGCTTCCTCGTCGAGAAACACGCGAGGAGCAGGCGGGCGCGTTTCGCCCGTTTCACGCGTTACGCGGGGAGCGTCGCGCTGGTGGTGGCGCTCGCCGCGATATGGTTGGGCCGCGACCGCGAGGTGGCCCCTGTCGTCGATGACGACGGGCCGCTACTCCCGCTGCTGGCCAGTCGCGTCACGTTGACGACCGCGTCGGGCGAGCTCCTTGAGCTTCCCACCACGTTATCCCCCGAGCAACAAATCGGCGCGGGGCACCTGCTCAAGCAGGATTCCGGGCTGACGCGCATCCTCCCCGTGACGCGCGACGAGAGCGCGTCGTACCGCGTGATCACGGTTCCCCGCGGCGGCGAGTTCAAGATCTTGCTCGGCGACGGGACGAAGGTCTGGATAAACGCGGAGACGAAATTTTTTTTCCCGCTGGAATTCACCGGCGACGAGCGCCGCGTGAAGCTCGAGGGCGAGGCCTACTTCGAGGTAGCCGGCGACCCCTCCCGGGCGTTCATCGTGGAGACGCCCCGGGCCTCGGTGACGGTCCGCGGGACCTCCTTTAACTTGTCGTCCGGGGACTGGCACGGCCGGACGGTCGCCACGCTCGTCTCGGGTTCGGTGGCCTTCCGCGTCAAGGAGAGCGGCGAAGAGATCCCGATGCGCCCCGGCGAGCAGGTCGCGTTATCCGGCGACCGCTGGGACAAGCGCGAGGTCATTCCCTCGTTCTACACCTCGTGGCGGGAGGGATGGTTAAGCTTCTCGAGCGCGCGGCTGGAGGAGATGCTGGACGCCGTCTCTCGGTGGTACAACGTGGAGATTATTTTCGTCCGCGAGCAATCAAAAGAGATCCTTTACACCGGCCAGGTGCGCAAATACGAGGACTTCCGGGAGGTGCTGAACATCATTTCGCTCACCCGCTCCGTCCGGTTCAGCGTCGACAAACGCACCATCTACGTGTATTAAAATTCAGGAAACGAGGGGTAGCACGCGGTAGAGCGCGCGCGAGCCCGTGAATCAAATCAATAAAAAACAATAACTTAATGAGTCAAGTGTATGAAAAAAAGAGTAGAGTACGGCCCCCCCGGGGTATTATCGAGAAACGCGTGTAGAAGCATGAAAACAACGGCACTCCTTCTTGTGATCACGATCTACCAGTCATTCGGGATCGCGCGCGCCCAGAACGTGAAATTGGACATTGAACTGAAAGACGCGACCTTCACGCAGTTCATGGAACAGGTGCGCCAGCAATCGGATTTCACCTTTTTCTTTAACGACGCGTCCGTCCTCGCCTTGAAAGAGATCACGCTGACCTTGCAGCAGTCCGACATCGAAACCGCCCTGGAAGCTTGCCTGCAAGGGAGCAACGTGGCCTATCGTATCCAGGACCAGACGATCATCTTGTACGTGAAAAACGAGGCCCTGCAACAACAGGAGCCCGAGGTCAAGGGCCGCGTGGTGGACGCTCAAGGAATCCCGCTGACCGGTGCAACCGTGAAAGTCGTTGATGGCCAAGAAAAGGCAACCGGCCCGTTACGCGGCACGATCACGAACGCCGAGGGCAACTTCACGTTGCGCGTGCCCAGTGACAAGATCTCCATCGAGATCAGCTTCGTGGGCTACTCCACCCGCGTGATCCCCGCGTCAAACGCGCAAGCACTCGCCCGGGTGGTGCTCCAGGAAGAGAGCACGACCATCGACGAGGTCGTCGTCACCGGTATGTTACAAGTGGATAAACGGCTGTTCACCGGCGCCACCGACCACCTCCGGGCCGCGGACATGAAGATCGACGGGCTTCCCGACATCAGCCGCTCCCTCGAGGGCCGCTCCGCCGGGGTTTCCGTGCAGAACGTCTCCGGCACTTTTGGCACCGCGCCCAAGATCCGTATCCGCGGGGCGACCTCCATCTACGGCAGCTCCCGCCCCTTGTGGGTCGTTGACGGCGTGATCATGGAAGACGTCGTCGAGGTAGACGCCGACGCGCTCTCGTCGGGCGACGCGGAGACCCTCATCAGCTCCGCCATCGCCGGGCTGAACGCCGACGACATCGAGAGCTTCCAACTCCTGAAGGACGGGTCAGCCACCTCTATCTATGGCGCCCGCGCGATGGCCGGCGTGATCGTCGTCACGACGAAGAAAGGCAAAAAAGGCGCGAGCGACATGAAATACACGGGCGAGTTCACCGCCCGGCTGATCCCCAGCTACACCGGCTACGATATCATGAACTCGCAAGACCAGATGGACGTGTACAAGGAGTTAGAGGCCAAAGGCTGGCTGACCTTCGCGGACACCTACCGGGACAGGAATAGCGGCGTGTACGGGAAGATGTACCAGATGATGAATACTTATGACCCCGCCACCGGCACTTACGCGTTAATGAACACGGAGCAAGCCAAGAATGCTTACCTCCGGCAAGCCGAGATGAGAAACACGAACTGGTTCAAGGAACTCTACCGGCTCGGCTTGCAGCAGAACCACTCGCTGAGCATGTCGGGAGGAACCGACAAGACTTATTATTACGCCTCGCTCAGCGCCATGGTCGACCCGGGGTGGACGATCGCCAGCTCCGTGAACCGCTACACGGGCATCCTGAATTCTACCTTCAATATCCGCCCCAATCTCTCCCTCAACCTGATCACGAACGCCTCCTACCGCAAGCAAGTGGCCCCCGGGACGCTCGGGCGGGAAACCAACGTGGTGGCCGGGGAGGTAACGCGAAATTTCGACATCAACCCGTATAGCTACGCGCTAAACGCCTCCAGGACGATGGACCCGGACGAGTTCTACACGAGAAACTACGCCGCGTTTAACATCCACCACGAGCTGGCCAATAACTACATGGATCTAAATGTCGTCGACATGAAATTCCAGGGGGAATTCAAGTGGCGCGTCAAACGCCGCCTCGAACTCAGCGCGCTCGCCGCCATGAAATATAGCCTCTCGTCGCTCGAACACCACATCAAGGACGAGTCAAACCAGGCCACCGCGTACCGGACCATGCCCGACGCGATCGTGCGGGACGCCAACCCCTATCTCTATACTGACCCCGATAACCTGACAGAACCCCCCATCTCCGTGTTGCCTCAAGGCGGTATCTATAAACGCACGGATAACTTGATGACCGGGTATGACCTGCGCGCCACGGCTACATGGGACCAGGATTTTAATAACATCCATACCATGAAAGCATACGGGGGCGTGGAGGTGAACGCCGCCGACCGGCAACGCGTGCCCTTCACCGGGTGGGGCCGGCAATACTCGATGGGCGACGTGGTCAACTACGCCTACGAGGTCTTCAAGCAAAGCAAGGAGGGAGGATCCAGCTACTATTCCGTCTCCTCGTCGCGCACCCGCAGCTCCGCCTTCTTCGCCTTCTTCGCCTATTCTTACCTGAGCAAGTACACCTTCAACGGGACCCTGCGCTACGAGGGCACGAATAAACTGGGAAAATCTCGCTCGGCGCGCTGGCTGCCTACATGGAATATCGCCGCCGCATGGAACTTGCACGAGGCGGAATTTTTCGATAACACCCCTGACTTTATCTCGCACGCCAAGCTCAAAGGATCGTATAGCTTGACGGGCGACCGGGGCCCCAGCTCCGTGACCAATTCAAAACCGGTCATCCGCTCGACACTGATCTGGAGACCACAATCAGACCAGCAGGAGACCGAGCTTTATATCAGTAGCCTCGAGAATAGCGGGCTGACATACGAGAAGAAACACGAGCTGAACCTCGGCCTCGATCTCGGCTTCCTCGATAACCGCGTCAACTTGAGCATGGACTGGTATCGCCGGAATAACTTCGACCTGATCGGGCAACTCTCCACGATGGGCGTCGGGGGCGAAATCGACAAGTACGCCAACAACGCCGCCATGAAGTCGAACGGCTTCGAGGCAACCCTCTCCACGAAGAATATCAAGCAGGCAAATTTCTCCTGGAACACGGACTTTATCTTCTCTTATACCCACGCCGAGATCACGACTCTCCTCTCCCTCAAGCGGGCGTTTGACTTCGTCGCCGGCACAGGGTTCGGCAAGGTCGGTTACCCGCACCGCGCGCTGTTTTCTTTCCCCTTCATGGGGCTGAACGGGGAGGGCGTGCCCACTTTCCTCGACCAGGATGGCGCGATCTCTATCAGCGGGATCTATTTCCAGGAGAGAGAAAAACTGGATTACCTGAAATACGAGGGGCCATCGGAACCAACAATCTTCGGTAGCCTCGGAAATATCTTTACCTACAAGACTCTCCGCTTGAATGTATTTGTCACCTACTCTTTCGGCAACAAGGTGCGCCTCGACCGCGTCTTCCGGGCCGTTTACTCGGACATCGACGCGCTGCCGAAGGAATTCAAGAACCGCTGGATATTGCCCGGCGACGAGGAGCGAACAAATATCCCCGCGATCATCAGCAAACGGCAGTATACCGGGAACAGCAAGATCTCGAACGTCTCCTACGGGTATAACGCCTATAACTACTCCAACGAGCGGATTGCCGACGGGGGATTTATCCGGATGAAGGAGATCTCGATCTCCTACGACATGCCCAAGCGGATGCTCTCGAAGGCAGGTATCAAGAACCTCTCCATGAAATTGCAAGGAACGAATCTCTTCCTGCTCTACGCCGACTCGAAGCTGAACGGCCACGACCCCGAGTTCTTCCATGCCGGTGGCGTTTCGGCCCCGTTATCAAAACAATTCACGTTCACGTTACGACTTGGAATCTAAAAACAAAGAATCATGAAAAACAAATACCTGACGCCGGTCGCGCTATGCTGCGCGGGATTAATGATCTCCTGTAATCATTTTCTCGACACCTTGCCGGACAACCGCACCGAAATTGACTCCGACCAGAAAATCACGAGCCTGCTCGTCTCCGGGTACGACGAACACCCCGGGATCGTCCTCACAGAGATGATGTCCGATAATATCGACAGCCGGGGAACGCTCGGTTCGGCATACAACCGCCTCCAGGACGAGCAATTCGCCTGGGCCGACATGCTCGAGACGGGTAACGACTCCCCCAAGTCCATCTGGGACGGCTGCTACGGCGCTATCGCCGCCGCAAACCACGCCCTGCAAGCCATCGAGGAGGAAGGTAACCCCGAACGCCTGAACCCGCAACGGGGAGAGGCACTGCTCATCCGGGCTTACCACCACTTCCGCCTCGTGAATATCTTCGCGCTGCACTACTCGGAAAGCCACGGGGAAACGGATCTCGGCGTGCCATACGCCACCGAACCGGAAACCACCGTCAATCCCTACTACGAGCGGGAATCCGTCGCCGAGGTATACCGGAATATCGAGAAAGACCTCGTGAAGGGGTTAGCGCTCATCGACGACAACATCTACACGATACCCAAGTATCACTTCAACCGGAGTGCCGCGTTCGCCTTCGCCGCGCGCTTCTACCTCTACTACGGGAAGTACGACAAGGTCATCTCGCACGCCAACGAGGTGCTCGGGGACAATCCCGTCAACGTCCTGCGCCGGGTCATCGACTTCGTGCCGCTCGTCGGTGACTACTCGCTTATATCCAACGAATACGTCCTGCCGAAGCACGAGGCGAATCTCCTCCTCATCCCCGTCTACTGCTACGCCGGTTCTATCTTCCGCAACACGAGCAGCGGGAAAAAATACATGTACTCGCAGTACCTCTCCTCATCGGAAGTCTCGCGCAGCAACGGCCCGTGGGGCAACTATTCCAGTTCACTCTTCCACCACCGGACATCGGCATACAACAACTACGGCGGTTACTGCTGCGTGGCCAAGTACCCGAACCTCTTCC
This sequence comes from Odoribacteraceae bacterium, assembly GCA_031279175.1. Lineage (GTDB taxonomy): Bacteria > Bacteroidota > Bacteroidia > Bacteroidales > Marinifilaceae > JAIRKS01. The sequence continues at coordinate 3,598 of JAITJA010000015.1, read as the reverse complement.
AGTACTCGGACCGCGTCGCCGGCATCGGGTACTCGCGCACCGTGCAGGTAGCCTTCACCACCGACGAGACGTTGCTCTGCCGGGCAGAGGCTTACATCATGCAAGAGAAGTACGACAAGGCGCTCGAGGACCTCGCCCTCTGGGTCACCAATCACACCTCCTCTACCGTCACCTTGACGCGGGAGTTGATCAACACCTTCTACTCCGATCCCACGCCGGATCCAGACAGGCCCGATGACCCGCACTACTACACCTGGGAGAATCCCACCGTGAAGAAACGCCTCAACCCGGAAAAACCAATCGTCTCCGCCGAGCAGGAGAACTTCCTGCACTTCCTGCTGCACGTCCGCCGCATCGAAACCATCTTCGACGGGCTGCGCTGGTACGACGTGAAGCGTTTCGGCATCACCATCTACCGGAGAGAGCTGGACGCGAACAACCGCATCACGCTCCTCGACTCGCTACCCGTCAACGACCCGCGACGGGCCGTACAGCTGCCGGATCCCGTGATCAAGGCGGGAATGACGCCGAACCCAAGAAACAAGTAACCCAATAAATCAGAAAAGATGAAAAACATATTACTCCTTTACTGCATGTTCCTCGCGATCCTCGCTGGCGCGTGCGTCGAGAAAGGTCCCCGCGCTGAAAGTATCTTTGTCGATACCGAGACCGCGCCAAACGAGATCGAGCAATGGCTGCTCGAGAACTACACCTATCCTTACAACATTCAATACTTTTACAAGCTCAAGGACATCGAGTCCAACAGAAGCTACGAGGTCGCGCCGGCCATCCCGAACAAGGCCTTCGCCCTGGCAAAAATTCTCAAATACATGTTCTACGAAGCTTACGCCGAGGTCGTCGGGGCGGAATTCATGCGCAACCACTCGCAGCGCGTCATCCAGGTCTTCGGCTCTGGCGCTTACACCACCTCTACCGTCCTCAAGGGAACGGCAGAGAGCGGCATGAAAATCATGCTCTACCTCGTGAACGACCTCACGCCGACGCGCGTCAACCAGGAAGTGCTCAGTGAATATTACCTCAAGACCATGTTCCACGAGTTCTCGCACATCCTCCACCAGAAAAAGGATTACCCCTCAGCCTTCAAGTTTATCACCCCGGAGAGTTATGTCGGCGACGAGTGGACCTCTTCCGGCAACACCCTCGAGATTGCCCTACAGAAAGGCTTCATCAGTCGTTACGCGCGGGCCGAGCCCCACGAGGATTTCGTCGAGATCATTGCCTTCTACGTCGTCAAGCCAGACGGGTGGTGGGAAGAGCAAGAGGCCATTGCCGGGGCGGAGGGCACTGCCTTCCTGCGCGCCAAGTTAGACGTTGTCAAGAGTTACCTCAAGGCCTCCTGGGAGCTCGACATCGACATGTTACGCTCCGTCGTCCAACGGCGATTCGGAGAGCTGGGAGAGCTAAACATTGAAAACCTTTTAAACTAAACCACCATGAAACATCGTATATACATTGCCTTGATCGCCCTCCCGTTACTCTTCGCGCGTTGCGTGCCGATGGTGGAGGACATCTTTGACAAGTCGGCGGCCGAGCGCGTCGCCGAAAGACAAAAAGAGCTGAAAACGCGGCTCGCGGCGGCCACCAACGGATGGCTCGCCGACTATTATCCCGACAAGAACGCCGCGCTCGGGGGATACGCCTTGCACATCCACTTCAACGCCGACGGGACCACCAGCGTCGCCTGCGAGACGGAGACCAACCTGCCCGCCGGCAAGGCCGACACCTCCTACTACGACGTTATCATCGACCAGTCCGTCGTCTTGACCTTCGACTCCTATAATAAGGTGATGCACTATTTCAGCGAGCCCACCGGGTCGAGCGACGTCGACGGCCTCGCTGGCGACTACGAGTTCGTCCTTGTTGATATCGACGGCGACCGCCTCGAGTTCACCGGCAAAAAGTGGGGACAACGGCTCGTCATGCGCGCCTGCGCCGCCTCCTTCGACTTCAACGCCTACGTGGCGGCCGTCGAGGAGAAAATCTACCAACTCTCCTTCTTCAGCATGTTTGCCTTTAACGTCAACGGGCAAATGTGGGCGCCGGCTGCCATCATCGACAGGACGTTCTCCTTTACCTACGACGAGATCGACGGGACGGACACCACCAGCGTCACCGCGAAAGTGCCCTACATGATTACCGACAAGGGCGTGCGCCTGCACGAACCGTTCGAGATCCCCGGGAAGGGAACGACCATCGAGAACCTCGAGTGGGACAACGACGCGGAGAAGCTCGTCTGCGTTGACCCGGGCGTAAACGTCGACGCCGTGCAATATTTCCCGCCGGACTACGAGCTGAAGTACGACGAGTTCATCGGCCAGTGGAACGCCAGGCTCATCGGCTACTCCGGCACCACCGTCTACACCGACGTCGCCGAGTTCGCCCTCAAGCGCAAGAACGCGAGTTACACCCTCACCTTCCCCAATCTCCTCCCGGAAGTCGCCCTCGAAGTCGTCTTCAACGCGATCAAGGGAACGATCAACATCTCCAACCAGATCATACTGGTTACAGAAGGCGGGAATCACTTCCGCAACGCGCTCTACAATTATACCGCCAACACCAGTTCTCCCTCCGTCGGATCCTACGGGCTGAAAGGCACGTGGAATCACGACGCGAACGACACCCGCGTGATCGCCCTCGAGAACGACGGGCGAGCGTCTGCCGCCGGCATCTATGGCTTCCTTTTCAGGATATACCAGCCAAACACGACCACCGCCGCGACTACAGATACCACCCTCCCCAACACGACAAGCGGGAATTATGTCGGGAAAACCGGGGATTACGGAACCACCAACTACCGCTTCTACAACATCACCTTCACGAGAGATGACTTTTAAAATCACTACCATGAAAAGAATAGCAACATACCTCCTGCCCCTTGTCGCCCTCCTGGCTGCCTGCGGGGTGGAAGAACACAACGGATCGTATGACGCCACGCGCGTCTTCATCGAGAGCGCCAACGTCAGCAACTTCCCGCCCTCTGGCGGTAGCGGGACCATCATCCTCGCCAACGACGAGAAAGTCACCGTCACCAGCGATCAACCCTGGTGTCGCGTCACCGGGAACGCCGGCAAAACCATCTCCATCACCGTCGATACCACGACGAGCCTCTCCGAGCGTACCGCCCTCGTCACCATTGCCGCCGGCGAACGACGCGCGTACCTGCCCGTCACCCAGTTCCCGGTCTACATCGTGCTCGAGTCGGAAAACATCGGCTTCTCCGCGCGGGGAGGAACAGAGGAGATCGCGTACGAAACGCCCGTCAACTTCACCGTCACCAGCGACCAATCCTGGTGTCGCGTCTCCGTCGACGGGGATAAACTCGTCGTCAACGCGGGGCTAAACGAGCAGGCGGCGCGGACGGCCACCATCTCCTTCCATGCCGGCGAGCGATCGCGCGCGATCACCGTCGTGCAACGACAGCCCACCCTCGAGTTAGGTAACGCCACGCCGGGATACCTCGCCGCCGCCGGCAGCGTCCTCAAAGTGCCTTACGACTGCATCCTGCCCGTCGAGTGCCTGACGACCAGCAACTGGTTTTCCACCACCATCGAGGGCGACACCCTCTTCATCACCGCCA
>JAITJA010000003.1 GCA_031279175.1 Odoribacteraceae bacterium | reverse complement strand
CGCGTAAACCGGAAGGTTTTCACCGGCAGTACCGGGTCGCCCGAACGCGAAAAAATGTCAACGATGTTAAAACGGGAGGGGGGTGATCGCGCTCCACTGGCGGGCGACGCCTTATTTATCGCGCGACTATTAAACAGGGCGCGGCGGCGTGACGGGACGTCCGTTTCACTCCTCCCCGGGGGGTCGCGGGAGATCCGCCGTGGAATGTTGAAACCCTCCCGGGGGGTGGGGAGGGTTTCATGAAGTCCCGGCCGTTGTCAGCGGGCGACGCCTTTCTTTTCCCGGCGCGGGAGCGGACGCGGTCAATGTATTTTAGTCGTGTTCTTCCCCTCGCGGAAGGTCTCGACGAGGCGGGCGGCGGCGATAGATTCTGCCGGGGAGAACATGCAGAAGTGGCGGCGGTTCTCGTCGTTCACGAGCCTGACGAACTCGTCCAGCTCGTAGCGCAGCCCGTCGCCGTCGAACTTGTAGAAGTATTTTTTGACGTCGTTGAGGTTTTCGCGCCTGAACTCGAAGTATTCTGTTTTCCACCACGGCGCGGGGACGTAGGCGTAGCCCCTCGTGCCTGAGATGACGAGGCTTCCTTCCGTTTTCACGCCCAGCCCGACCTTGAAGGAGGCGGTGGCGGAAGGGTACTCGATGAGGCCGCGCGTGAAGAGGTCGACCCCCTCGTTGTCGCACCAGGAGTGGAAGGAGACGCGGTGGTAGTCCAACCCGAGGAACTTGATCGCGGGCAGGAAGGCATACGATCCCAGTTCGGTGACGCTCCCCCCGGCTTGTTGCCCGGACAACTCGCGGGGGCGTCCCTCGACGAGCTTCGTGAAGGAAGCCGAGATATCCTTGACCTGCCCGATGGCGCCGCTCTTGACGAGGTTGACGAGGTGTTTAAACCCGGGGCAGTAAGCGGTTTTCAGGGCCTCGAGCAGGACGAGGCGCCGGGTAGCGGCGAGGTGATACAGTTCGGCAGCCTCGCTGGCGGTGAGAACGAACGGTTTCTCGCACAGGACATGCTTCCCGGCCAGCAGCGCCTCCCGGACATGTTCGGCGTGAGCCGGGTGTGGCGAGGCCACGTAGACAGCGTCGATTAGCGAGAGGAAATGATCGAGGTCACTGGTCGCGAATCGCAGTTCGTGCCGGTCGCGGAAGGCCGTTGCCGACTCCTCGCGGGGGTTATACACGCCGGCGACGTCGACGCCGCTCACGTATTTTGACTCGGGTACGAAGCGATTGGCGACGCGCCCGCTTCCGATGATCCCGAGAGAGATAACGCGGAGGGAGGCGTCGCGGATCATGGTGCTGGAAATATTTTTGGTGCGTTCGAGATAGACGACCCGGCAGTATTCTTTCAGGTAATTGAACTTGTCGATCCAGTCTGACCCGATCGCGAAGACGTCGACCTCGTGACGGCGGATGTCGTCGATTTTTTGCCCCTCGTACTCCTCGACGATGATCTCGTCGGCCAGGCCGGTGGCGAGCACGTCGGCGACGCGTTCGGCGAGGCTCTTCTTCACGTTCAGCTTTCCCCTTTCCTTGTCGTAATTTTCCGAGGTGACGCCGACGATCAGGTAGTCACCCAGAGCCCGCGCCCGTTGCAGGAGGCTGACATGCCCGTGGTGCAGGAGGTCGAACGTCCCGTAAGTGATCACTTTCTTCATGGTAGTCGTCGCTCGTTACTCGAGTGCCTGGTAGACGGTATTCAGGAATTTTTCCCAGAGCATGGTGTCCGGCACGCGGTTCGTGTACAAGATGATGACCATCTTTTCGACGGGATCGATGATATAATCCGTGTTGCCCATCCCTCCCCACGAGAGCGCGCCTGGCGAGACCAGCGGCGACGCCCCGCGGGGAGAATTCCACCGGTTGCTCTCCCCGGGATATACCTGGAAGCCGATGCCGAAGTGGAAATTATTTCCCCCGGCGGCCGGCGCGAGCTGGTCCTTGGCCATGATCTCGAGGGTGCGTCGCCCGAGAACGCGGTGACCGTTAAACTCGCCACCGTTGAGGATCATCTGGCAAAAACGCGCGTATCCCTCGATCGTGCCGTTCAGCCCTGTGCCTCCCTGCGCGAACTGCTGGTCATTGTCGAAGGGGTATCTCCCGCTCCACATCTCCGGCGCGGGCGTGATTTTCCCGTCCCTCTCCCGGTAGATCGTGACGAATCGGCTGGCGAGGGCGGGGTCGTGATAATAATCCATGTCCTTAATCCCCAGCGGTTCGAGGACGGCTTCCCGGACATACTCCCGGAGCGGTTTCCCGGAGAAATACTCCACGAGATATCCCCACACGTCAGCGGAGGGATGGTAATTCCAGCCGCTACCGGGGTCATAGAGTAGTGGTTTTTGCACGATAGCCTTCACCATCTCCTCCAGCGAATCGTATTCCCGCTGGTTAACGCCGCTGGTGTTAATCCCGGCGGAGTGGCTCAGCAGGTGACGAATCAGCACCGGTCCCGCGGCCGGTCGCGTCCCCTCCTCGCCTCCTTGTTTATCGACCACCCGGTTTGTCATCCCCGGGATATACCACGCGACGGGGTCATCGAGCTGGAACTTCCCCTGTTCGAAGAGGGTCATCAGCGCCACGGTAGTGACAGCCTTCGTTTGCGAGTACATCCGGAAGAGGTCATCCTTCTCGAGAGGTATTTGTTTCTCCACGTCGCGCCACCCGAAAGCCTTGTGGTGCACGACCTGTCCTTCTTTTGCCACGAACGTCAAGGCGTGAGGCACGATCCCCTTGTCCACGTACTCCTGCAACAGGCTATCGACGCGTCCCAGCCTTTGGGCGTCGATCGCGAGAGCGGTAAAATCGGGTTCGTAAGAAAATTGCTGGGCGTTATCTCCCCGGTCGCGCGCGCACGACGCCAGGAGTAACAGGGCGAAAAATACAACTTTGTTCATGTTAGCGTTATTTAATAGTTCACTATAATAGAGTCTTCTCGCGAAGATAACGCGTGCCCGCGAAATCACAACACCGCCAGCGCGGCATTCTTGTCGGCGAAACCGGGTAACACGACGTCCGCGTGTTCCCTGATCACCTCCCCGGGCAGCGTCGTGGCTACCCCCGCGACCTTCATCCCGGCCCGTTTCCCGGCGGTAATACCGGCAATAGAATCCTCGAAAACCACGCACTCGCCCGGGGTAACCCCCAGGTCAGCGGCCGCGAGCAAGTAACATTCCGGGGCAGGCTTCCCGCGCTCCACGCGTTCCGATGTAACGATCGCGTCAAACAAGTCAACCAGTTCCATCCGCTCCAGCGCGGCGCTCATCTTCCCCGCGCTGGAACTGGTCACGAGCCCCATCTTGTACCCTCGCCCCTTTACCTCCCGGAGAAATTCCCCGGCGCCGTCGATAAAGCGAAAATCCATCCCCTCCTCGAACCCGCGTATCCTGCCGGCTATCTCTAACCGCGTCTCCCCGGGGTAATCACTGAAGAAACGCGCGATGATCTCCGGCAACGTCACCCCCCGGACGCTCGCCGCCAGGTCGGGAACGGAAGCAGGGTAGGTAACGGCAAGCGCCTCGAAGAAAATAGCGTATTGCCCCTCCGTGTCAGCGATCACGCCATCAAAATCAAACAAAACCGTCGTGATGATATTCCCAGTTGTCATGCCATTTTTTATTTCAACGCGAATGTACGACAAACAAGAGAGATTCGTTACTTTTGGGCCAAACATCAAACGGTCACATGTCACTCCTCAATAAAATTACCCTCGCCTACTTCGCCCCCCTCCTCCGTCGAATCGATGAAAGCCGGAAAGACCCCGCCCGCTTCCAGCGCGAATGTTTCGAACACCTTATTAAGAATGGCCGCGATACCGCCTTCGGCCGCGAGCACGCCTTCCGCTCTATCCGCTCTACCCGCGACTTCCAACGCGCCGTCCCCACCAGGGATTATGACGCCTTCCAACCTTATATCGACCGCCTCAGGAACGGCGAGCAGCATGTCCTCTGGAATCAACGCGCCCGCTGGTTTGCCAAGTCAAGCGGAACCAGTTCAGACAAGAGCAAGTTCATCCCCGTCACCCCAGACAACCTCCACGCTTGCCATTTCGGCGGGTTCACCCGCGCCCTCGTCTCTTTCCTCCAGCGACACCCAGACTCCCGCGTCCTCTCCGGAAAGGCACTCACCCTCGGCGGCAGCGTACAGGTCGACAACACCGGTAACGGCAAGGCATTACAAGGAGATCTCTCCGCCATCCTCTTGCGCAACTCCCCCCGCGTCGCTGAAATTAACCGCGTCCCGGCAAGAAATATCGCCCTCGCCCCCGACTTCCAGGAGAAGATAAAAAGAATATGCGAGACCTGTAGTCATCTCGACGTGACCAGCTTTTCCGGCGTCCCCTCCTGGAATCTCGTCCTCCTCGACAAGATCCTGGAGTATAATAACGCCCGCTTTATCACCGACGTCTGGCCCAATATCGAGCTGTTCATGCACGGCGGGATTCACTTCGGGCCTTACCGCGAGCAGTTCAGTTCATTAATCCCGTCGCCCCGCATGAATTACGTCGAAAATTATAACGCGTCAGAGGGGTATTTCGCCTTCCAGGACGATGACAACGATCCTTCCATGCTACTCGCCGTCGATAACGGGGTCTTCCACGAGTTTATCCCCGCCCGCGAGCTCGATAACGGGAATATCAACGGCCCCCGCGAGCTGGATACCATCGAGAGCGTTACCACCGGACAGCCTTACGCGCTTGTCATCTCGACCAATAGCGGTCTCTGGAGATATGTCATCGGTGATTGCGTCGAGTTTACCTCTCTCTACCCGCACAAGATCAAGATCGTCGGGCGCACGAGACTTTACATGAATGCTTTCGGCGAGGAGATCATGATCGGCAACGCCGAGAAGGCAATTACCATCGCCTGCGAACGCTGCAACGCCCGTGTCAGGGAATATACCGCCGCCCCCCTCTACATGACCATCAACAGGAAAGGCGCTCACCAGTGGCTTGTCGAGTTTATCCACCCCCCTGCCAGCCTCGAGGAGTTTACCGCGTGCCTTGACGACGCGCTCCGCTCCGTTAACTCCGATTACGACGCCAAGCGCACCGGCAATAACACGATGTTACCCCCTGTCGCGCGTATTGTCCCCCCCGGCACGTTTTCCCGCTGGATGGAGGAACGGGGCAAGACCGGCGGTCAAAACAAGGTCCCCCGTCTCTCCAACGATCGCCGCTTTATCGAGCAGGTCATCGCCATCGCCGACCGCCTCGACGGCAATCCCTCTCCTCCCGCCGGGTAAAATAGATAACGCCGGGGCTAACACCGCGGCGCACCGCGCGGGGAGCACTCTTCTGGGGGTGCTCCTCTTCTTTTTCGCGACGCGCGCGGGAATGTCGAGGTGCTCGCGCGGGGAGGTCGCGTTGCTTTACCAGTGGATGGGTTCTCGCCCGTGCTCGCGGAGATAGGCGTTCGCCTTGCTGAAATGGTGGTTGCCAAACCAGCCGCCGCGGTTGGCAGAGAGGGGCGAGGGGTGTGAGGCCGCGAGGACCAGGTGGGAACGCTCGTCAATGAACGCGCCCTTCCGGCGAGCATACGCGCCCCATAACATGAAGACGAGGTGAGGGTGGTGGGCGGCAATGGCACGGGTGGCGGCGTCGGTGAATGTTTCCCATCCCTTCTCCTGGTGCGAGCCGGCAAGCCCCGCGCGCACGGTGAGCGTGGCGTTAAGCAAGAGCACGCCCCGCGTCGCCCAACGCTCGAGGTTGCCAGATGCGGGGAATGGCGCGCCAATGTCATTGCCGATCTCCTTGAAGATGTTGACGAGGGAAGGCGGGAAGGGGACGCCGTCAGGGACGGAGAAAGAAAGGCCATGGGCCTGGCCAGGGCCGTGATAAGGGTCTTGACCGAGGATGACGACTTTCACGCGCTCGACGGGACAGAGGTCAAAGGCGTTGAAAACAAGTCGGGGGGGCGGGTAAACGCGGGTGGTGGCGTATTCTTGCCTGACGAAGCGGGCGAGCGCCTCGAAATAGGGTTTGTCAAACTCGGCGGCGAGGAGGTTTTTCCAGGAGGGGTCGATTCTTACTTCCATTTACCAGGTTTTTATCTCGAATAGCCTTGGCCAGTGCTTGCCGGTGACGAGAATCGTGCCGCGGGCGGGCACGTGCGCGATGCCGTTGAGCACGTCTTCTTTCGCGTTGAGCTTGACTTTTTCCGCTGGCGAGAGCATGTTCGGGAGGTATAATTCCTCGACGACGGCACCGGTGGCGGGGTCGATGATGACGACGCGATCTGTTAACCAGACGTTGGCCCAAACGCGATCGTCGATCCATTCTAGCTCGTTGAGGAATTGCACGGGGCCGTGATGGTCGTAGACCTCGACGGAGGAGAGCCTGGAGAAGGTGGCGGGGGAGATGAAAAAGAGGTGGTGCGTGCCATCACTCATGACGAGGCGGTCGCCGGCGGTGGTAAGCCCCCAGCCTTGCGTGGAGTAGGTGAAGGTAGATTCCTGGCGGAAGCTCTCGAGGTCGTAGACGAATCCTTTTTTCGAGGTCCAGGTGATCTGGTAGATTTTCCCGCCGTGGATGGTGATGCCCTCGCCGAAATACTCGTTGCCGAGGTTGAAGATGTTCAAGAGCTTGTTATTCTCGAGGTCGATCTCGCGGAGGGAGGATTTGCCGAGGATTCCCGTGCCCTCGTAAAGGAGACCCTCGTGGTAGACGAGGCCCTGGGTAGAGGCGGAGGGGTCGTGCGGGTAGACGTTGACGATCTTGAAGGAGAGGCGACGGGGTGGGGAGTCCGGCTTGACGATGACGGGGATCGTGGCGACGCCCTGTCGATTGCCGGGGTGGAAGGCGATGATCTTGATGTTATTCTCGCCGCACTTGCCGGGGGGGACGCTCACGGTGGTTTCCCGGGTGACGCTGTCGAGGGTGGCGACGAGGGTGTTGTTGAAGAGGACGCGGGCCGAGTCGACGGGGTAGCGCCTGTTATTGGCGTAGGCGATTTTCAGTTTTTGGTGGAAGTGACACGTGTCGTACCGTCCCGGCGCCGTGAGTTGTATACTCTTGACGATCCGGGTGGCGTCGTCACTGCCGGGGATGACGGTGACCGCGTTCTTGGCTTCTTTTTCTTTTTCTTGCCGCGCGGCCGTCCCGCCACATGCCGGGAGGAGCGCCGCGCCGAGTAAGAAAGCCAGTGTTTTTTTGTTAACTATCATTTCCCACGTGCCATTCATATCCTTCTTTCGTGTCTTTGATTGTTATTCCTGCTTGTTTTAGCTCGTCGCGTATCCGGTCGGAGGTTGCCCAGTCTTTCCCTTCTCGCGCTTTCCCCCGTACTTCCATGAGTATATCGAGGACCTTGCCGAGGAGCATCGTGTCACTGGTAGTTTCTTGTTTCAAGCCGAGGATGTCGATGACAATCCCGTGATAAAGCTGTTGCAGGCGCGCGAGATTCCCGGGGGAGATTCCCCGCGTGCCTGCCATGATATTATATATAAGGTGTGTCCCGTCAAAAAGGCGCGAGAGCAGGACGGGGGTATTGAGGTCGTCGTCGAGCGCCTCGCGGCAAGTTTGCTCGAGCGCTTCAATTTCCGCGTCTTCCACCTGGTTTCCCGTCGATGACGGCGCGATCTTGTCCAGGGCGACGATCGCGGAGAGGAGGCGGTCGTATCCTTTCCGGGCAGCCTTTAGCGCGTCATTGGAGAAGTCCAGCGGGCTGCGATAATGGGCCTGGAGGATGAAGAAACGCGTGGTCATCGGCGAGTAGGCCTGTTCTAGCGCGTCACTTTCCCCGGAGAAGAGCTGGTCGAGCGTGATAAAATTTCCTTTTGACTTCCCCATCTTCTGCCCGTTGACAGTAATCAAGTTGTTGTGCATCCAGTAACGGACGGCCTCTTGCTTGTTGGCGGCGACACTCTGGGCAATCTCGCACTCGTGATGCGGGAAGATGAGGTCAAGCCCCCCGCCATGAATGTCGAAAGTCTCGCCCAGGTATTTTTGGCTCATGCACGAACATTCGACGTGCCATCCCGGGAAACCTTCGCCCCAGGGAGAGGGCCAGTGCATGAGATGTCCCGGCGCGGCCTTTTTCCACAAGGCGAAGTCGAGGGGATCTCTTTTCGTTTCTTGCCCGTCGAGCTTGCGCGTGTTAGATTCCAGCTCGTCAATCTTCCTGCCGGACAGCTTCCCGTAGCCATGCTGCCGGTTATAGTTCTTGACGTCGAAGTAGACATTCCCGTCGTTCTCGTAAGCGAACCCGTTCGCGATGATCTGCTTGATAAACTGCTGTTGCTCGATGATATGACCGGAAGCGAGCGGCTCGATTGCCGGGGGGAGGGTGTTGAGCTGCTCCATGTTCTTGTGATAACCGATGGTATAGTGCCGCGCGATCTCCATTGGCTCGAGTTGCCTGGTCTTTGCCACCCGGGCGATCTTGTCTTCTCCCTCGTCGGCGTCGTCGACGAGATGCCCGACGTCAGTGATATTGCGAACGTAACGAACCTTGTACCCCAGGTAACAGAGATAACGGAAAAGAACGTCGAAGGTGATGGCGGCCCGGGCATGACCGAGGTGCGCGTCCCCGTATACCGTCGGCCCGCAGACGTACATCCCCACGAACGGGGAGTGCAGGGGGATAAAACGTTCTTTTTCTCTCTTTAGGGTATTATAAATCATTAGCTCGTGTTCCATCTTGATCTCTTTTTTGGTATTTCGCCGCTAAAGTAGCGCGAGGGAGAGAGAATCACAATGTTTTTGTTCATTAAAAGTTCAACGGGAGAAAGGGTGGTGATTCCCCGCCATCTCCAATTCAACAAACGGCAGAGAATCCGTTAAAAACCACCGCGCGATTTGCAGGATCAATGGCGAACGGTCATCTTCGCGCCCGTTTAAAAATGTTTTCGATGGAATACAAACACGTGCTCAAGTTTGGAGGCACATCCGTGGGGAGCGCGCAACGCGTCCGGGAGGTGGCCGGGTTAATATCAAGGGACGGGGAGCCGAAGGTGGTCGTGCTCTCGGCCATGTCAGGTACGACCAACGCGCTGGTCGAGATCACCAGTTTCTTGTATCGCGGCGAACGACAGCAGGCAATGGCGGCCACGCGGCAGCTGGAAACCGGCTACATGGCGATCGCGCGCGACCTCTTCCCGGCCGAAGAGCCAGCCCTGAAGGCGGGGGCCTTCCTCCGGGAGATCTTCGACTACATCCGCTCGTTTATCGACAAGGAGTTTCATCCCTTGCAGGAAAAATGCATCGTCGCGCAGGGAGAGATCATCTCGACGACACTGATGTATTATTACTTGCTAGAGAAAGGCGTGGCCGCGACCCTGCTCCCCGCGCTGGACTTCATGCGCGTGGACAAGGACGGCGAGCCGGACTATTTTTATATCCGGCAAAGCTTGAATCGTCTCCTTGCCGCGCCGGGGGTCGAGCCGTTAGTGATCACGCAGGGATTCATCTGCCGCAATGCCGTGGGCGAGATCGACAACTTGAAGCGGGGCGGGAGCGATTACTCGGCCGCGATCATTGGCGGGGTGATGAACGTGAACGAAATCCAGATCTGGACGGACATTGACGGGATGCACAACAATGACCCGAGGTTCGTCGAGAACACGAGCGCCGTGCGCGTCCTCTCTTTCGACGAGGCCGCCGAGCTGGCATACTTCGGGGCCAAGATCCTCCACCCCTCCAGCGTGCAACCCGCCAAACGGGCCAGCATCCCCGTCCGCCTGAAGAACACGTTAAATCCCGGGGACGAGGGAACGCTGATCACGAGTGACAGCCCCACCCGCGATTTCAAGGCCATCGCCGCCAAAGACGGGATCACCGCGATCAAGATCAAATCGAGCAACATGCTCCTCGCCTACGGGTTCCTACGGAAAGTCTTCGAGGTCTTCGAAACATGGAAAACGCCGATCGACACCATCGCGACCTCCGAGGTAGCCATCTCGTTAACGATCGACGACGAGCGCGCCCTCGAGCCTATCGTCAAGGAACTGGAGACGTACGGGGCGATAGAGATCGAACGCGCGCTCTCCATCATCTGCGTCGTCGGAGACTTCCGCGCCACCCGTCCCGGCGTCATCGCCCGCGCCCTACATGCCCTCAGGGAGATCCCCTTGCGCGTGATCTCTTACGGGGCGAGCGAGCACAGCGTCTCGTTGCTCGTGAAACAGGAAGACAAACGCCGCGCGCTGGTAGCCCTCAGCAGCGAGTTATTCGATAACGACAACCGTTAGATCATGATTGCCATCACTGCACGACAACTCCGGGAGATCAAGACTCCTTTTTATTTCTACGATGTCGAGCTGCTCGACAAAACACTCCAGCTGGCCGTCCGGGAGGCAAAACGCCACGACTTCCACCTGCATTATGCCCTCAAGGCGAACGCCAACCCGCGCCTGCTGGAGATCATCCGGGAACGCGGGCTCGGCGCTGATTGTGTCAGCGGGAACGAGGTGGAGGCCGCCATCAAAAGCGGTTTCCCCGCCGGGAGCATCGTCTACGCCGGCGTCGGGAAAAGCGACGAGGAAATCCGGCTCGCCCTGCAACAAGAAATCTCGTGCTTCAACTGCGAGTCATTCCCGGAGTTAGAGGTAATCAACGACATCGCCGGAGCGATGGGAAAGACCGCCCGCGTCTCTCTCCGCGTTAATCCCAACGTCGACGCGCACACGCACCATTACATCACCACGGGCGTGGAGGAAAACAAATTCGGCTTCCCGGTCGACGACCTGGAACAAGCCGTCAACCGCTGCCGGGAGCTCCCCAACATCGAGTGGACCGGCTTGCACTTCCACGTCGGATCACAAATCACGGACACCTCCGTCTTCCGCTCCTTGTGCGAGCGGGTCAACGAGATACAACGCGGCATCGCCGCCCGCGGCCTCGTCCCCTCGCGCGTCAACTTCGGGGGCGGGCTCGGCGTGGACTATGACGACCCCGACGCCCGTCCCGTCCCTGATTTCGCCGCCTACTTCCAGGCCTTCGCCGACAGTTTCGAGCGCCTACCCGGGCAGCAGGTACACTTCGAACCCGGACGGCCGGTCGTCGCGCAATGCGGATCGCTCGTCACGCGCGTGCTCTACGTGAAAGAGGGGAAAAACAAAAAGTTCATCATCCTGGACGCCGGCATGAACGACCTCATCCGCCCCGCGCTCTACCAGGCGCGCCACCGGATCGAGAACATCTCCGCCCTACTGGACGAGCCCCTCGAGCCATACGACGTGGTCGGCCCCGTCTGCGAATCCTCCGACTGCTTCGGCAAGGCCGTGCCGCTCCCGGTCACGACGCGACGCGGCGACTTCTTCGCCATCCGCTCCTGCGGCGCTTACGGGGAGGTGATGGCCTCGCGCTACAACCTCCGCCCCATCGCCCCATCGCGCTTCTCCAACGACTAAAACACGGCGCCGTCCCCTACTCTCGTTCTTTTTTACTACCTTCGGCCACCAAAAAAGAGAACCCATGCACATGACAACCTTTCGCGCGTACATCATCCTCGCGGCAATCCTCGTCGGGATCGCCAACCGCTCGCTCGCCCAGGGAAAAAACGATCACGGGCACGCCATCGCCGGGAAATACGACGGGAACACTTTCATCGAACTCATGCAAGTCACCCTACCCTTGCAAGTAGAATTACAACGCGTCCGCGACGATAGCGTGATCGTCAAGATCGCCAACCTCGCGCTACCCAACGGCCAAATATTCAGCTTCACCTCGAGACCTCTCTCCGTCAAACCGGCGCTCGAGCAAGGAAAACAAATCTATCACCTCCGGCTCGCCTTCTCCTACACGTATAACAACATGCCACTCCGCGTGCAAGTCGCCGCCTCCGTGAAAGGAAAAGAACTCGAGGGAGAAGTAAAAGCCGTGATCATGGAATCGATGGAAACAAAGGCCACCTACAAGGGAAAGAAAACAACGTGACCTCCGCGCCGCGTGAAACACCCCCCTCTCGCTCCATCACCGGGGAAAACGCGATAACCCGGTAACCCGCGCGCGACACATGTTCTCGAGAAAATACCCCTTCCTCCTGCTACTACTCCCCGTGATCGCGGGAATTATCGCGCGGGAACACCTCCCGTCACTGACGCCCGCGACATGCTACATCATCGCCACCTGCGCCCTCGTTGGCATCGCCACCCGCGCCATCGCCCGCCCGTTACTACCCCTGCTCGCCTGCGCGCTACTCTTCGCGGTATCCCTCGCGAGAAGCCACCAGCCGGCAATCGCGATCACGCCCGGCGAGATCTATCACGTGAACGGGACATGCGCGGACGTGATCCGGGGCAACAACTACATCATCCGATCCCGGGGATACAACCTCTACTGCCGGGTGGACGACACGCTCCTGAAACCCGTGGTCGGCGACCGCCTCGCGTTCCGCGCGCGACTCTTCCCCGTCGGGCGTTCCGCTGACGCGAGCGGGCATGACCCCGACCGCTACTTGCGGCAGTTAGACGTCCACTCCCGCGCCATCCCGCTCCCGGGAATCCAACGCGTCGGGAGCGCCCGCGGGATATACCCCGCGTGCCAGAAAGCCCGCGCCCTCCTCGCCCGCGAACTCGAACAAGCCGTCAAGGACACCACCACGCGGGCACTCCTCCAGGCACTTTGCCTCGGCGACCGCTCGCTCGTCTCGCCCCGCGTGCAAGCACTCTTCAGGGAAAGCGGCACGATGCACCTGCTCGCCGTCTCGGGCCTCCACGTCGGCGTCATCCACGTCATGTTCCACTTCCTCCTCGGGCTGGCGCGGTTACGCGCCCGCGCCCGGCTGGCCTGCATCCTCCCGCTGTTATGGCTCTTCGCCGGGATCACGGGGCTCTCTCCACCGACCGTCCGCGCCGCCACGATCCTCTCCTTCATCATCGCCGGGAAACTCGCGGACCGCGACTACAACCCCCTCAACGCCCTCTTCGCCTCCGCCTTCGTCACCCTGCTCGTCTCGCCGCCGCTACTCTACTCGGCGAGCTTCCAGATGTCACACGCCGCCTACGCCGGGATCATCCTCCTCCTGCCCGCGCTACGCGTCAAGCGCGAAAACACCATCCGCTCTCGCGTCCGCGCCTTACTCGCGCTCGGCGTCGCGGCACAGGTCGGCACGCTACCGCTTGTCGCCTACTATTTCCACTCCGTCAACCTGAACAGCGCGCTCGCCAACATCGTCGCCGTCCCGCTCGCCACCGGCTTGCTTTACGCCGGCGTCGCCATCCTCCTCCTTCCCACCGCGCTGGCCACCGCGCTGGCATTTATCCCCGTTCTCGCCCGTCGCGCGCTCTTCCTCGCGCTAGAACAATGCAACCGGGTGGCCCTCCCGTGGCGCGATCTCTACCCGACTATCTGGCACGTGCTTCTCGTCTACCTGCTTGCCTTGCTCGCGATCATTTACCTGAAGCGGCGCGACCCTCTCACGGGCAAGGCGATCCTCGTCGCGCTCTTCCTGCTCCTCCTCTACCACGCGACGCGCCTGCATGTCCCGTGATCTCCCTGCCAAGGGCATCCGCCGACCGCGCGTTGTCGTCCGTCGACCGCGCGTGGAATACGGTTGACCACGCGTGGAATACGGTTGACCACGCGTGGGCGTCCGTCGCCCATGCATGGTCAACCGTATCTCATGCATGGTCAACCGTATCTCACGCGTGGTCAACTGTATCTCATGCATGGTCAACTGT
>JAITJA010000212.1 GCA_031279175.1 Odoribacteraceae bacterium | reverse complement strand
GATGTCTGTTCCCGCCGTGCTCCCCCCGTTGATCAGTGAGATTCCCACCCCGACGCCGCACAGGATACCGGCGATGATCGTGCTCATGAAGCGATCATCGAGCAGCGGCTCGTGGATGTGGGCCTGGAAGAGACTCAGCAGGGCCGAGTTGATAAAGACGGCGTAGATGGTCTTGATCCCGAACTTTGGCCCGAGGATTTTCATCGCGATCGCCACGAGCAGCGTGTTGATCGCGAGGTAGGAGGGACCGACGGGGATGGTCTCCCCGGTGAGGAAATAGATGATCGTGCTGATACCCGTCACGCCACCCCCGACGATCTTGTGCGGTATCAGGAATGCCGTCACGCCGAAGGCGTATATGATCAGCCCGAAGGTGATTGCCGCGTACGACCGCGCTTCCGAGAGAATTGTTGTCTTCTTCACTTACCGAGAGATTTGTTTTGTCCATGTATCTTTTAACCCCACCGTCCTGTTAAAGACCAGCGCGCCGGGAGCGGAAGATTTGTCCGCGCAGAAATAACCCAGCCGCTGGAACTGGAAACGATCCCCGGGACGGGCAGTGGATAGTCCCGGCTCCACCTTGCAGTGTCGCACCACGCGCAAGGAATTTTCGTTCAAGAACTGCTTGAAGTCCGCGTCCTTGTGCCCGGCGGGATCCTCGTCCTTGAAAAGGCGGTCGTAGAGACGTACCTCCGCCTCGATCGCGTCGCGCGCCGACACCCAGTGCAGCGTCCCCTTCACCTTGCGTTCACTCCCCGATCCGCTCCGCGTACTCGCGTCCATCGTGCAATAGATCGTCGTCACGCGCCCCTGCTCGTCCTTCTCTACCCGCTCGCACTTCACGATATATGCACCTTTCAGCCGCACCTCGTTACCGATCGTCATCCGGAAGAACTTCTTCGGGGCCTCCTCCATGAAGTCCTCCCGTTCGATATAGAGCTCCCGCGAGAAGAGGAGCTTCCGCGTGCCGGCGGACGCGTCTTCCGGGTTATTCTCCACCTCCACCCACTCGGAGCGATCCCCGGGGTAGTTCTCGATCACCACCCGCACCGGGTCCAGCACGGCCATCACCCGCGGCGCGACCTTGTTCAGGTGCTCCCGCGCGCAAAACTCCAGCAGCGACATGTCCACCACGATCTCCCGCCGGGCCACGCCCACCTTCTCGGCAAATAGGCGAATCGCCTCCGGGGTATATCCCGCGCGGCGCAGGCCGGAGATCGTCGGCATCCGGGGATCGTCCCAGCCGTCCACGCGCCCCTCCCGCACCAGCTCCAGCAACATCCGCTTGCTCATCACCGCGTAGCTCAGGTTGCGTCGCGCGAACTCGATCTGCCGCGGGCGATATTCCGTGGTGATCAACTGATCCAGGAACCAGTTATACAGCGGGCGGTGCACCTCGAACTCCAGCGTGCAGATCGAGTGCGTGATTCCCTCGAGGTAATCGCTTTGCCCGTGCGTGTAATCATACATCGGGTAGATGCACCAGCGATTTCCGGTGCGGTAATGCGGCACGTGCATGATCCGGTACATGATCGGGTCGCGCAGCAACATGTTCGGGGAGGACATGTCTACCTTCGCCCGCAGCACGCGCGTGCCGGCAGCGAATTCCCCCGCCTTCATCCGCCGGAAGAGCGACAAGTTCTCGTCCGGCGTCCGTTCCCGGTACGGGCTTTCCACGCCCGGCTCTGTCGGGGACATCCGCTGGGCGCTAATCACCTCCGCCGGCTGGTCGTCCACGTACGCCTTCCCGTCGAGGATCATCTGCTCCGCCCACTCGTACAACTG
Source organism: Odoribacteraceae bacterium (assembly GCA_031279175.1). GTDB lineage: Bacteria > Bacteroidota > Bacteroidia > Bacteroidales > Marinifilaceae > JAIRKS01. The sequence goes on along the minus strand of JAITJA010000212.1, from coordinate 7,937 downwards.
CTGGAAATAATCGGAGGCGTACCGCACCTCGCCGTCCCACTGGAAGCCCAACCACCGCACGTCGGCGAGGATCGAGTCGATATACTCCTGCTCCTCCTTCGAGGGGTTCGTGTCGTCGAAGCGCAGGTTACACTTCCCGCGATACCTGGCGGCCAGCCCGAAATTCAGGCAGATCGACGTCGCGTGCCCGATATGCAGGTAGCCGTTCGGCTCCGGTGGGAAGCGCGTGATCACCTGCCCGTCATTCTTCCCGGCGGCAAGCTCCTCCTCGATGATTTGCTCGATGAAATTCAAGGATCTCGTCTCGCTTTCTTCTATCTCGCTATGTTTGTTATCCATGCTTGTTCCGTTTTATATAGTCACGCGAAAGTAACGAAATCGCGAGAGTTTAGAAACTTTCAGTATATTCGCGAACCATGAAAAAAACGCTATATACCATATTATACTGCCTCGTTTCCATCGCGGCGGTGGCGCAGAACGATAACGAATTTTTCTATAACCCGGACGACGAACCGGGCCGGCAACGACCGGGAAGCAGGGGGGATTCTACCGCTAAAGAAGGTCCCGTCGTGCCACACTTCCGCACTGCATGGCAATGGGTTAATGGAGGCTTGTACAAGAAGTATATCCCCCTCGACTCGCTCGCCGACGGCATCCATAATTACAACGTTATCTTTAAAAAAGACGTCTCAAATACCTACCTCGGCAACTTCCCCTCGCCATACGAGTCGAATATCTTTATCCACAGGGAGAGAAACCAGGAGTTTTATCCCCTGAACACTGTCAGGGCGTATCTCTTCAAGCCCGACGACGCGCTCGAGTGGAACGTGACAACTCCTTTCACGCGACTGGAATATTTCAACGGGGGATCCGGCGATAGATCGGAAAACTGGCTGGACTTGTGGCACGTCCAGAACATCAAACCATACTGGAGCGCAGGATTCCGCTACAATCTCATCTCCAGCAACGGGTCGTACTCTTACCAAAAGTCAAAGACGTACCACTTCTCCTTCTTCTCCAGCTACGAGCGCCGTCGCCTCGCCGCCTCTTTCTTCATCAACCAGAACATGGGGCACTTCAACGAGAACGGGGGAGCGGCGGATTTCTCCGAGATACGGGACACGATCATGAGCTCGCGCTATATCCTCACGCGCCTCAACGGGGAGCCAAGTAATAATTACCAGAACTTCAACCTCGATGTTCTCTTGCAATACAACATCGGGAAGGGGAAACGCGTCAAGACCCCGGCGGATACCGCGCTTGTAACGCCCCGCCATGAGGTCACCCCATCGGATACCGCGCTTGCCGCGCCCCGCCATGAGATCACCCCGTCGGATACCATCCACGCGCCCGGTGATCTCGTGACGGACTCGCTCTTCCTCGCCGGCAAGTTCCTCCCGGACTCGCTCGCGCACTCCCGGGATTCCCTCCCGCCGTCGCCCGACGAGGAGATCCCGGAAGAGGACTTGATCTACCCCGTGAAAGCCACCCTGTCGATCCGCGTGGAGGAAAACAAGCACGCGTTCAAGGAATCATCCGTCGACCGCGCCTTCTTCCCCCGCTCCTACATCGACAGCGCGTCGAACGACAACCGCTACAGGAACAAGCTCGTCGAGATCGCCGGGAAGCTGATCCTCAACGAGCACCCCAGGTACACCTACCTCCCGGGCCTGCACGCCGGGCTTACCTACAAGCAAGCAGTATACAACCAGCGAAAGCAGGTCGACCAGGACTCTACCACCAGGGATTTCGGCACCAACAACTTCTCCAATCTCTACCTCACCGCGGGCATCTTCAACGTCGACACCGCCGACCTCTTCAACGTCGACGCCTCAGGTACCCTCTGCCTCCTCGGGGATTACATCGCCGACTACTCCCTGCAAGGGGAGATCACGCGCTTCCTACGCCGGGACCGCTCGGCCTACCTCAAGGTCAAGGGAACGCTGCAACGAGCCAACCCTAACCCCTTCCTCGAGTTCTACCTCGGGAATCACGACCGCTGGGAGAATCATTTCAACAAAACCAGCCTCCACGAGATACAAGGAAGCCTGCACGTCGAGCGCTACCGCTCGGAGATCGGCGCGGCACTGACGAATATCACCGGTTACATCGCACTCGACACCATCGCCATGCCCGTGCAGCACGACGCGGCGCTCCTCGTGCTGACTGCATGGATAAAGCAAACCTTCTCGCTGGGGCATTTCGCCCTCGACCAGACCGTCTATTACCAGACCGTCAACACCCCCTCCGCGCTGCCGCTCCCCACCGTCGCCATCTACTCGCGCAACTATTACCACAATACATTCTTCAAGAAAGCACTCGGCTTCCAGGTCGGCGTGGACCTCTTCTACAACACCGCCTTCCTCGCCAGCGCGTACGCGCCATCCACCATGCAATTCTACCGGCAGGTTCTCGAGAAAACGGGCAACTACCCGAAGGTCGACCTCTTCCTCTCGCTGCGCGTCAAGCGGGCGGACATCTTCATCAAGTACGAGCACGCCAGCCAGTACATAGCCAACCGGAACTACTTCTCCGCCTACGCGTACCCCATCAACCCCGCGCGCGTCAAGTACGGCATCCGCTGGAACTTCTTCGATTGAAGAAAAATCACCGCGGGGAAAGAATCCTCGAATATTTTGTTTAGATTCGCACGCGTAAAACGAATGAGTCTAATCCCAACATTTCGCGACCATGCCTTACAGGAGATTACCAAATACTGACGCCGCCCGTGCACGAGCACTGGAAGTCGTCCTCGATAGACAACAATCTATCAACGTCGCCTCGCGACCTTTCCCGTCGGCCCTGAAACAGAATATCGAACTCTTCCTGCCGCGCTTCAAAACGGCCATCATCAACTCGCGGATCGCGCGCGAGAAACAAGCCGACAATAGCAGGAAACACGACGCGTACACCCGAAAGGTCAAGCTCTATATCTCTCATTTCTTGCAAGTGCTCAACTTCGCCATCATCCGGGGGGAGCTGAAGCCTTCCGCCCGCGTCTATTACGGCCTCGAGGAGGACGAGACAAGGTTACCGGCGCTGGTCTCCGACCAGGACCTGCTCGAGTGGGGCGAAAAGATCATCCGCGGCGAGCAAGAACGTACCCGCGCCGGGGGAACGCCCATTTACAGCCCATCGATCGCGCTCGTGAAGGTAAATCACGAGAACTTCAAGCAAGCACATTTCTCGCGCAAGCAATTCCAGCTGAATGTCACGCGATATAGCGCCGAGGTCGCGAGATTACGCGCTGACGCCGACATGCTCGTCCTCGCCTTGTGGAACGAGATCGAGAAGTTCCACGAGAATATCCCGGACGAGGAACAACGACGCCTCGCTTGCGAGCAACACGGCATCTCGTACGTGTTCCGAAAGGGCGAACGCGACAAGATCAAGCGAAAACAAAAGCTCGAACGCGACTCCCCGCGATTCCCTTTCTAAAGTCATTACCTGTCGCCGATCATGCTGGTCCCGTCCCGACCACGCGTGAGCCAGTCCCGATCATGCATGACCCAGTCCCGATCAGGCGTGAGCTAGTCCCGATCATGCTTGACCCAGTCCCGCTCAAGCATGATCCAGTCCCGATCATGCTTGATCCAGTCCCGCTCATGCTTGACCCAGTCCCGATCAGGCGTGAGCCAGTCCCGACCATGCATGACCCAGTCCCGCTCATGCATGATCCAGTCCCAACGTTACTTTGTATAATCCCCCCCGTGGAAAACCCTGTTGCACGCGCGCGACTAAGGTTTCCCCCCGGGGGAAAGTCTCCTGCACGCGTGCAACAAGGTTTCCCCCCGGGGGAAAGTCTCTCGCGCGCGTGCAACAAGGTTTCCCCCGGGGGGACGGGCCATCGCGAGCGGGCGACGCGTGCAAACGGGTGGAGCGAGACGCGACGCCAGCGGTACGTTGAACGATATCTCGAGGAATACCCCCGCCGCCGGTCATACCCGCGACGACGAGGAGCTGTTAAAGACCGGGGTCACGCGGTTGTATCGGGAAAGAGAGCGACCGCGCGCGCGGCCACGACCCCGGCCGTGATCTCCTCCATGCACGATCGCGGGCGCTTGCATCGTCCTCGCCCGTCCTTCGTGCACGGTCGGCAGGGGAGATCCATCTCGATGATTCCCGCCCGCGGGCCTGCCGGGAAGCCGAAAGCCGTCGGGCCCATCAGCGCGAGACACGGCACGCGGAAAAGATCGGCGACATGCAGCAGGCCGGTGTCCGCGCCGATCACCAGCCGCGAGGCCTTGACCAGGTAACAGGATTCCAGCAAGGAAGTCCTCCCGGCGAGATTCGTCACCCGTTCCGGCGCCACGGCGCGTATCTCCTCGCAAAACGCGTCGCCGGGGCCCGCCAGCAGCAAGAAACGGTATCCCGGCAACAACAAGACAAGCTCCCGCCACCGCGCGACGGGCCACCGCTTCAGCTCCCAGTTCGCCGACGGGACGAGCGTGATCGTCGTCTCCCTGACGTGCCCGTCGAGGCGCGCGGCGAAATCCGGCGGGAAATGCCACGGGGCAGGCGGGCCGTCGAAACGCGTGACGCCCCATTCGCGCAGCGGCTTCCGGTACGAGTCGGCCCCCTTGAACGGCTTGTCGAAAAGATTAATGCCGAGGCGGAAGAGGAGTAGCCGCTTCCACCGTTCCTTGTGCCGCGTGACGCGCCGCGGCGCCCTGCCCGACAGCACTTTTAGCGGCGAGAGCAGCGCGGCCTTCAGGATACGCGACCGGATGTTGCAATGCGCGTCATAGAGGTAATCGAAATGTTCCGCCCCGAGCTGCCGGGCGACGCGTAGCAACCCCCGCGCGCCGCTCTCCCGGTCAAACTCCCAGACGACGCGCACCCGGCGATCCGCGTGCAGCAGTGGCGCCATGTCTTTCCGGGTAATCCAGTGAATCTCCGCGTCCGGGAAGCGGTGCAGGATATCGTCGATCGCGGTCATGCACTGCGCGACGTCGCCGATAGAACTAAAACGAATGATCAGGAACTTGGTCATGGAGGGATTTGCTTGGCTGGCAAATGTAGTAAAATCGCGGTGTATGTTCGGGTAAAAACCGTATTTTCGCTGCCTGTAAACAATCGAACGCGATGAGAAAACATGTACCAAACTTGATTACTTGCCTGAACGCCACCTGTGGCGCGATGGCCATTTTTTTAGCGGCGCGCGACCGCGTGCTCCTGGCCGCGTTGCTCGTACTGCTGGCGATGATCTTTGACTTCATGGACGGCCTCGCGGCGCGGTGGCTGCGGGCAACGTCGGCGATGGGGAAAGAGCTGGACTCGCTGGCGGACGTCGTGAGCTTCGGGGTAGCACCGGCGTTGCTGGCTTACGCGCTGGTACGGGACGCGCTACCGGGGAACGACGCGTGGGGGAACGCCGCGTGGTGGGCCGTCGCGTTGCCTTATCTCCCGGCGATCATCCCGGCTTTCTCGGCCTATCGCCTGGCCAAGTTCAACCTCGACGAGCGGCAGGCGCGTTCCTTCATCGGGATGCCCACGCCGGCGCACGCCCTCTTCTGGGTATCGCTTGTCCTCTCGCGGCATTACGCGCCGGGCGTGCACGAGGCAGCGTGGGGCAGCCCGTGGATATTGTCCGCGTGCGTCCTTCTCTTCTCTATACTATTGATCTCGGAATTGCCCATGTTCTCCTTGAAAATCTCCTCGTTTGCATGGGGGGAGAATCGCTGGCGTTACTCGTATCTTGGCCTCTCGTGCCTCCTGCTGCTGCTTGCCCGCGCGGCGGCCGTCTCGTTTCTCGTGCCGTTATACGCGGCGTTCGCGGTACTGGAGGCGCTCGTTACCAGGTGGGGGTATAATCGACGTAATCGTGCCGGGGCGAGACGATAACCATCTTCGCGTCCGCGGCCCGCTTGACGGGCGTTACCGGGTGCATGGCGGCATTCTCGGCGATATTCCCGGGCTGGAATAATCCCGATTGCGCGATCGCGATGATACCGGCGATCACTGCCGCCGATATGCCGTACTTGAACAGGCGGGCCAGCACGCTCGACCCGACGCGGAGCTCCTCGCCCGCGCGGCCCGGCAGCAGGAGGGGAATCGCTCCCGTCGCGTCATCCTGTAACTCGTTCACTGTAGATTCGAAGATCACTCGCCCGCCGCGCCCGAGCGAGAACGCGCCGAGCGCGCCGATGGTAACCCGCTCGCCACGCGACAGCCGTTCGAGTAGACCGGCGCGAAAACGAACAACCCGGGCGCGGGCCTTGCGCGCGTCGATCCCCTCGCGACGCGCCACCCAGCAGGCGAGCGCGCCGTCGTCGTACCGCGCGTGCCGGTTGAACGACGCGACCCGCGACGGCGGGACGAGCAAGCCGCGCTGGATTACTGCCCCCTCGCGACCCGCGATCAACGCGCCAACACCGGGGATAACAACCTGATCATGCAGGTAAACCAATTCTTCAATATACGTGACGAGCGTTTCCATGTCGCGAAGGTAACAAAAAAGCAACCCGACGACCGGCACGCGCTCCCCGCGAACGAATAATTCTTACCTTCGTGCCGGTAAATAGAATATCAACTAATCATTTAAAAACATGAAAATACTCGTGACAGGCGGGACGGGATACATTGGATCGCATACCGTCGTGGAATTACAACAGGAGGGGTTCGAGGTCGTTATCGCGGACAACCTCTCCAACTCGAATATCGGGGTGCTCGACGGGATCGAGCAAATCACCGGCAACAGGCCGCTCTTCGAGCTCGTCGACCTGACCGACGCGACGGCCACGCGCGATCTCTTCTCGCGGCACGACGACACGCGCGCCATCATCCATTTCGCGGCGCTCAAGGCGGTCGGGGAGTCCGTCGAGAAGCCCCTGGAATATTACGCGAATAATCTCAACTCGCTGATTAACGTCCTCGTCGGCGCGCGCGCTTGCCAAGTCCCCGGCCTGGTCTTCTCCTCGTCGTGCACGGTATACGGGCAGGCCGAGACCTTGCCCGTGACGGAGAACACGCCGCGACGCGCCGCCGAGTCCCCTTACGGAAACACGAAAATGATGTGCGAGGATATCCTCAAGGACGTCGCCCGCGTGGATCCTTCCCTGAACGTGATCGCGCTGCGGTACTTTAACCCGATCGGCGCGCACCCCTCCGCGCGTATCGGCGAGCTGCCCGTCGGCGTGCCGAATAACCTGATCCCGTACCTCACGCAGGTCGCCGCCGGGATCCGGGAGGAGTTGCGCGTCTTCGGCGACGATTATAACACGCCCGACGGGTCGGCCATCCGCGATTATATCGACGTGGTCGACCTCGCCCGCGCTCACGTGGTCGCCATACAACGGCTGCTCGAGGGAAAGAACACGCGCAATCACGAGTATTTTAATATCGGGACGGGACGCGGGCTCTCTGTCCTCGAGATCATCCGCGCCTTCGAACGGGCTACCGGCGTGAAGGTGAATTACAGGATCGTCCCCAGGAGACCCGGGGATATCGAGAAGGTCTGGGCGGATACCACGCTCGCGAATGAAACCCTCGGGTGGAAGGCAACAACGCCTATCGAGGAGACCCTGCGCGACGCGTGGCGCTGGCAACAGGCCTCGCGGTAATAACAGGATAATCGCTCGCGCCCGGGTGCTCTCGAATAACTTTCAAGAGCACCCGGGCTCTTTTTGCACGCCCCCGGGAGGCCGCGCGAAATATCCCGTCTCGAGTACCGCGAACCGGCGCGCGCGTTTAACGCGCCCGGTGACGGCGCGAGACAAAAAGGAACCGGGAGGCTTCCCTCGCGGTGCTGCCTCCCGGTGAATTAAGGTGTCCTGTTGGCAGGATTAGAACAAAACATCTTTTTACTGTTTATCTTTCATGGCCGCGTGTACGCGTCGATCTTTCCCCGCGTTATCGTTCCAACTGGCGCCATTCGCCGGGGGAAGTGTCCCGCGGGGGGGAAACCTTCCCCACGGCCCGGGGAGGCTTTCCCGTCG
>JAITJA010000125.1 GCA_031279175.1 Odoribacteraceae bacterium | reverse complement strand
CATCAATTAGTGGCGGGGAAGCATCAATTAGTGGCGGGGAAGCAACAATTAGTTGCGGTGAAGCAACATTAAGAGGAGGTGAAGCAACAATTAGAGGCGGGGAAGCAACAATTAGTGGCGGGGAAGCATCAATTAGTGGCGGGGAGGAGACATTTCGTGGCGGGGATACTCCCGGGAACGCGAGGGAGCGACCTACTAAACGCGAGTTGGCCGCCAACTGGAACGTGTTGGCGGCCAACGAATGTATTCCCGGGAGGGGGACGGGGGGACGAGGGGCAGTATCCTATTTTATCTCGCGGGCCTTCCTCTCGTAGAAATCCTGCATGACGCGGAAGGCCTTCTTCTTCACGCCCCAGTTGGAAATTAATCCCTTGCGGTTAAAGAAATCTTGCACGCCCGGGAGCTGGCGGCGCGGGGAGTAAAAATCAACGAGTATCCACGGCGAGAGACCGGATAATCCCTCGATCTTGTCGAGCATCTCCAGGTTGACGCGGTACAACTCCTCCTGGTACTCCTCCGTCCAGCGGCGCGTTTTCTCGCCGCGCGTGCCCTGTAGGGCTCCCCCGCCGAACTCGCTAATGATAACCGGTTTGTCGTAAGGCACTATCCATGTCATCGCGCGGGCGCTCTCGTTGTTTCCGCGATACCAGCCGACGTACTCGTTGAAACTGATCACGTCGACGTGCTCGTTCATGTTGTCGTTAAGCGTGTTCACGCCCCGGTTGTCGCTGGTCACCTCCATCGCCATGCTGATTAGCCGCGTGTTGTCCATGGCCCTGGCGCGCCCGGCGAGACGGGCGAGGAAACGGTCGCGCGCCTCGCCATGAGGCGTTTCGTTGGCGATCGACCAGATGATGACGGCGCAACGGTTGCGATCGCGCGTGATCATGTCGTGCAATTGCCGTTCGGCATTCAAGTAAGTGTTCTCGTTTTCCCAGGAGATTGTCCAGTAGACGGGGATTTCCGACCATACCATGATTCCCAGGCGTTCGGCGGCGCGTACCATGTGCTCGTTGTGGGGGTAGTGTGCCAGCCTGACGTAGTTGCATCCCATTTCTTTTGCCCACCCGAGGAGCGTCATGGCGTGATCCACGGACCACGCGCGGCCCTGGTGGAAGGGGGCTTCCTCGTGGATGCTTACCCCGCGCAGGAAGATCTGTTTGCCGTTGAGCAGGAGTTGTTTTCCTCGGGTTTCGATTTGCCGGAACCCGATCTGGTCGCGGATTGTCTCGCCGTCGTTCGAGATGATCACGTCGTAGAGCTCTGGCGACGCGGGGCTCCACAATCGCGGTCTTGCCTTGATCTCGAATCGCGCCTCACCCCGGGAGTCCGTCCGCGCGACGCGCGTGACGCCCAGCCCTGGTATCGAGAGCGTGATCTCGCGGCCGGGTAGCGAGTCGTTTAGCCGCGCGACGCCGGTGATCAGGTCGTAACGGCCTTTCGATAATTGCACGGTGTAGTCCTCGATGTATGTTTCTGGTAGCTCGACGAGCATGACCTCGCGGGTGATCCCGCCGTAGTTCCACCAGTCCATGTTTAGCGTCGGGACGGCGTCCTGGTGTCGCTTGTTGTCGACCTTGACGACGACGAAGTTGTCCCCGTCGACGACGAGCCCGGTCACGTCGAAGTTAAAAGGGGTGTACCCCCCCACGTGCTCGCCGGCTTTTTTCCCGTTGACCCAGACTTTTGCCGAGTAGTTGACCGCGCCGAAGTAGAGCAGGTATTTTTTTCCCTCTTGCTTGCCGATCTTGAAGTCGCGCTTGAACCAGACGGTTCCCTCGTAGAAGAATAATTTCTCGTCCCGCGTGTTCCAGTCGGAGGGGATGTCCATCGTCGGCGACGCGTCCAGGTTATACTCCACGAGGTCGCCTGGCCTGGTCGCCTTGGCGTTCACGAAGAACCCGTTTCTCAGCGGTTTCATGCGATAATCGTAGTACCCGTTCTCGAGGGGGTCGATCACGTAGTTCCACTTTCCGTTCAGGCTCGCGAATGAACGGCCGTGGACGTGTGCCAGCAGGGGAAGCTCTCCAGCTGTCCCCGCCAGGTTGAATGATAGCGCCAGGAGCGCGATGGTAAGTACTCTTTTCATACGTCTCGATATTTGTTGGTTATTCAAGTGACAAGCGTGTCCCGCGCAAGTTATGATGTTTTATAGAAAATACAAACTTTTTGAAGGCGAGGGGGGAGACGGGGGGGCGTTTTTGTCCCGCGGACGAGGTCGACCGGGGGGAATTCGTGTTAGCGGGGGGCGCGAAAGAAGTTGCCTTGAATGAATGGCAAGATCGCGGGGGTAACGGGGGCGTTTTTGCATGTTGCCGACGTGGAAGAGCGTGCCGTTATCTCTATCATCGTACCCGAGATGATGTATTTTCTCGCGTTTTGCATTGTAGGAGGTCGTCCCGGGGAATTTGCCGGTCTCGCGTATCTCGCGGGGGGGCCCGTTCTAATCGTCAACAAGGGTTTTATCGCGTAACGGGAGGTCTGCCCTTTTCTCTTGCATGTCTTTTAAGGATGTGGCCTTCGCGTACAGGCCGATCTGTTGTATACCCGGTAATTCAAGGGGCCTTGCCCCCGGGTAAAAGACGGGCGAGCGGGCGCGTCGCCATGTTGATAACGATGCCAGATGGGTTGAACGGATCCCGACAGGATGACGCGGTCGCCACGAGAGGAGATGAATCCCGGGCGGCTAATCGAATCCACGGGATGGTCTACCATTTCTTTTCATTCGCGCGCTTCTGTTTTCGAGAGATAAGCGGTTAGAAGGAGAGCGCCGTCCCGACGCGATACGCGATGAATAGTTTGTTTGTCGCGGTTGTCCCGCGGTCGTGATGGTTACTTTTTGGCAGGAAGCGTGGCGAGATCCCGGGGTTATTTCCCGGTTGTTATTTCCCGCGTTGAAATAATGATTTAAATTCTTCCAGCGGTAATTTTCGCTCGTCTATGGTGACGCTGTTCTTGATGTGGTCGAAGAGCTTGTAGTCCTCTCCTTTCTTGGTGAACTCCCTTGCTTTATCCTCGTTGGACAGCCATTTTTCTGCTATTTCATCCAGCTGCCCCGGGGAGAGGTTATAAATGCCGTATTGTTGCAGGTGGGAGTTAGCAACAGAGATCGCGACTTCCTTCCTCTCCTCGTCTGTCACCTGGATGTCGTATTCTTTCACCATCGCGTTCCTGGCGGTCTGCCAGATATACTCGTCCCGGTAGACGTCGTTATTGCTTTCCAGTAGATCCAGCGCGGCCTGGTTTCTCCTTGCCACGAGCCACCTTTTGACAAAATCGTTTGGCAGGACTATTCCCGGGTTTTTCTCGAGCACCTTGTCCCGCACGTCCATCGTGAAGTGGGCGTCACTGTATCCCCGGAACTGTACGCTTAATTCCTCGCTGATTTTTTCCCGGAACTCTTCCAGGCTTTTCACCGCTCCTTCCCCGTAGTTCTTGTCGAAGAACTCTTTCGTTGGGGTGGCCGGCACGTACCGTTTAATATCGTTAATCGTCAAGGCGAAATCAGATGTGATTTCCTCGGCCTCTTCCTTTTTAACATCCAGCATGGCCGCGAGATCGGTCTTGTCGGGACACGCGCGCGACAGGTTGATTACTACCCGGCTTCCTATCGTCGCCCCGGCCAGGGCCTCGAGCGTTGCCTCGTCCGTGATTCGCGAGACCAGCAGCGACGCGTTTCCCACGCGCAATCCCCCGGTTTTCTCCGTTCCCCCGGCATTCAACTCTACCATTTCACCCTTCACGAGATCCGCGTTTGTCACTTGCTCCACGCTTACCATCTCGCCACCGCGCGCCAGGGCTTTATTTACCTCCTCGTCGATCATCTTTTCGTCGACCAGCAGCGTGTAAAACGGGACGTGATCTTCCTTGCCCAGCCGGGTGTTTATCTCCGGCTCGTAGGCGATGTCGTAAACGATCTCTTGCTTTTCCAGGCCGAAGTCTATTTTATCTTTTCCCTCGTCGTGGAGCGGGTCGCCGATGATATGCAAGTTGTTTTCCCTGATAAAATCCAACATTTCGTGCAACGCGATCTTGTGCAACTCGTCTTCCAGCACCATTTTCCCGAACATCTTCTTGATGACCCCGAGAGGGGTTTTTCCCTTGCGGAAGCCGTGAAAGTTCCTGGTGCGCTGGTAATCCTTCAGCACGTTTTCCACGGTTTCCTCGTAGCTTTCCTTTTCTATTTCGACTTTGAGTTGCCCGTGCATGGAATCGATGGTATAGTGTGTTACGCTCATAACTGTAATTTATTATTTCGTGCGGACGAAGGGACTCGAACCCCCACGCCTTTCGGCTCTAGATCCTAAGTCTAGCGCGTCTACCAATTTCGCCACGCCCGCCGGATTTGGACGCCGCGAAGATACCTTTTTTTTCAAAATCCCCAACTCTTTCATTTATTCCTCCGGAGTTCAAAGTTACGCCCGAGGTACACGCGGCGCACCTCCGGGTCCCCGGCGAGATACTCGGCAGTGCCCGATTGCAGGATGCGCCCGTCGTAGAGCAAGTAGGCGCGATCGGTGATGCTCAGCGTCTCCTGCACGTTATGATCCGTGATGAGTATCCCGATATTCTTATCTTTCAAGCGCTCGACGATGCCTTGTATATCCTCCACGGCGATCGGGTCGACGCCAGCGAACGGCTCGTCCAGCAAGATAAACTTCGGCGAGATCGACAGCGCGCGCGCGATTTCCGTCCGCCGTCGTTCCCCCCCGGAGAGTTGGATTCCCTTGCTCTTCCGGATGTGCTGGAGGCCGAACTCTTCGAGCATCTCCTCGAGGCGATCCCGCTGGTAGTCTTTCGGGAAGGAACTCATCTCGAGCACCGACCGGATATTGTCTTCCACGCTCATCTGTCGAAAGACGGAGGCTTCCTGGGCCAGGTATCCCACCCCGCGTTGCGCCCGCCGGTACACCGGTTCCCGGGTGATTTCCACGTCATCGAGGAAGATCCGCCCCCCGTTCGCGCGAATCAACCCGACAATCATGTAGAAAGCGGTCGTCTTCCCGGCGCCGTTCGGGCCTAATAACCCGACGATCTCTCCTTGTTCCACCTGGATGGAAACATCTTTGACTACCGTGCGACTTTTATATCGCTTCACCAAGTGTTCTGCTCGTAGTATCATGCTTGATTTTTTATTATCCCCCGCGAATGTACACGATTAATCTCGTTTTACCCGGCACGCGAACTGAAAAACACGTGGGGAGGAGAAGGGATGGCTCGTCGCGGGTCGCTCGCGTCCGTTTGCCCGTCGAAAATAACGCGTACCTTTGCCGCCCGTAACCAAAAACATTGTAGTATCGTGGGATTGAAAGAAGAAATCGAGAGAAGACGTACCTTCGGCATCGTGAGCCACCCGGACGCGGGAAAAACGACTTTAACAGAGAAATTACTCCTTTTCGGCGGCGCTATCCACGTCGCCGGGGCCGTGAAGTCTAACAAGATCAGGAAAACGGCAACGTCCGACTTCATGGAGATCGAACGGCAACGCGGGATTTCCGTCGCTACCTCCGTCATGGGGTTCGAGTACAAGGGGATCAAGATTAATATCCTCGACACTCCCGGTCACCAGGATTTCGCCGAGGATACTTTCCGCGTCTTGACCGCCTGCGATAGCGTGATTATCGTTATCGACGCGGCAAAAGGCGTCGAGGCACAAACCCGCGTGCTGATGCAGGTGTGCCGCCTCCGCGAGACGCCTATCATCGTCTTCGTTAACAAGCTCGACAGGCCCGCCGGGGATCCTTTCGATATCCTCGACGACATCGAGAAGGAGTTGCAAATAAAGGTCACGCCCCTGAGCTGGCCGGTCGGGAGCGGTGAACTCTTCAAGGGCGTTTACAATATCCGCGAGCAGAACCTTTGCCTCTACTCTCCCAGTATCCAGACGATACAAGAAGGCGTCGAGATCCGGGACGTCAATTCGCCGGACCTCGACAAGTATCTCGGGGAACGGGCAGCGAAACAGCTCAGGGAGGATATCGAGATGACGAGAGGGATCTACCCGCCGCTCGATCACCAGCAATATCTCTCCGGGAGCGTGGCGCCCGTTTTCTTTGGCTCCGCCCTGAATAATTTCGGGATACGGGAGATGCTCGATTGCTTTATCGATATCGCGCCCTCGCCGCTGCCAAGGAAAACCGGGGAACGCGTCGTCTATCCCGGCGAGGAGAAATTCACGGGCTTCGTTTTCAAGATACACGCTAACATGGATCCCAATCACCGGGATCGCGTCGCGTTTGTCAAGGTGTGCTCCGGGATTTTCGCGCGCAACACCCCCTACCTGCACGTGAGGCAAGGGAAGATGATGAAATTCTCCACCCCTACCGCGTTCATGGCCTCGAAAAAGTCCATCATCGACGAGGCCTACCCGGGGGATATCGTCGGGCTACACGATACCGGTAACTTCAAGATCGGGGACGCGATCACGGGGGGCGAGAAGCTCCATTTCAAGGGAATCCCGAGCTTCTCGCCGGAGCTGTTCAAGTATATCGAGAATGCCGACCCGATGAAGGCAAAACAATTGGCCAAGGGCATTGACCAGCTCATGGACGAGGGGGTGGCGCAACTCTTCGTCAACCGGTTTAACAACCGAAAGATTATCGGTACTGTTGGCGCGTTGCAGTTCGAGGTCATCGAGTACCGTCTCCTGCACGAGTACGGGGCCTCTTGTCGCTGGGAAAGCGTTAATCTATACAAGGCCTGCTGGATCGAGGCGCTCGACGAGCGCGCCCTCTCTGACTTCAAGCTCCACAAGGCACAGTACATGGCGACGGACAAGCAGGGACGGGATGTCTTTCTCGCCGAATCGGAGTACATGCTCCGGATGGCAAGAGACAATTACAAGGGGTTACTTTTTCATTTCACGTCGGAGTTTTGAGCGGGTACACGACTGCCGTGCAAGGCTATCGTTCGTTTTTCTTCCGCGGCCTGGTGACGAGCAAGTACCACGCCAGCTTGACCGCCAGCAGTATCAACACGCACCAGAGGAATGTCTTCCAGCCGGCCCAGTCGAACAACTCCGTCTTGCCGTTCTGCTGGTAATTAATCATCTGTAATATGGCCCATGCCATCCCTATGGCAAGGAAAAACCTGATTATCTTCATATGCTTCTTGTTAATCGCGGGCAAAGGTACGGGAAAATCACGTGGTTTCTTGTCGCGCGGCAGTGATAGTACCGCGGGCTTTCTGCAGAAACCAAAAATTGCTACCTTGCGGCAGTTTATTTATGACACCGAAACAGGGACGCGGATTGTTCCTCCCCGGTAACATGAATCTTGATTTTAAAGTTTTGTAACATGAAGGTTGACGAGTTATTACAGTATGACAGGGAGCACGTGTGGCATCCCTATACCTCGATGAAAAACCCGTTGCCGGTATACCCGGTCAAGCGGACGGATGGCGTGCATATCGAGTTGGAAAATGGACAACTTTTGGTCGATGGAATGTCGTCGTGGTGGAGCGTGATCCACGGTTACAATCATCCCGCGCTGAATGCCGCGGTACAAAAGCAATTAGAAAATACGGCCCACGTGATGTTCGGTGGGCTCACCCACGCGCCGGCCGTGGAACTGGCCTCGCGGTTATTATCCATTGTCCCGTCGGGATTAGACAACGTGTTTTTCTCCGACTCCGGATCGGTAGCCGTCGAGGTTGCCTTGAAGATGGCGCTACAATACTGGTACGCGAAGGGGAGAGAGGAAAAACGGTACTTCGTGGCGCTGCGCGGCGGGTATCACGGGGACACGTGGAACGC
This sequence comes from Odoribacteraceae bacterium, assembly GCA_031279175.1. GTDB lineage: Bacteria > Bacteroidota > Bacteroidia > Bacteroidales > Marinifilaceae > JAIRKS01. The sequence goes on along the minus strand of JAITJA010000125.1, from coordinate 6,360 downwards.
GATGTCGGTGAGCGACCCGGAGACGGGGATGCACGCTCTCTTCCGCGGGACATTGCCCATGCATTTCTTCGTTCCCCGGCCGACATCGACTTTCGGAATGCCTTGTGAACAGGAGGATTTCATGGCATTCCAGGAGTGCCTGCGTCACAACCACACGCGGATAGCGGCAGTGATTCTCGAGCCGATCGTGCAAGGGGCCGGCGGGATGTGGTTTTACTCGGCAGAGTACCTGCGCAAGGCGTACGAGCTTTGCTACATGTACGACATCCTCTTGATATGCGACGAGATCGCCACCGGGTTCTGGCGCACCGGCAAGAGGTGGGCGTGCGACCACGCGGGGATCTCACCGGACATCATGTGCGTGGGAAAGGCGCTCACCGGCGGTTACATGGGATTTGCAGCGACACTCGCTACCGGCGGCGTGGCTCACGTGATCTCGTCGCGCTCCCCGGGGTTATTCATGCACGGACCGACGTTCATGGGCAACCCGCTGGCGTGTGCCGTGGCAAATGCCTCGCTGGAGCTGCTGGAGAAGGGATACAACACCATCGAGACGCGGGTGAAAGAGATCGAAAAACGGTTGCGCGAGGAGCTCTCCCCGCTGCAACACCTCGGGCAAGTAGAAGATGTCCGGGTACTGGGCGCGATCGGCGTGGTCGAGATGAAAAAACCGGTAGACGTGGCCGCCGTCCAGGCCGACTTCGTGGAAAGAGGAGTGTGGATACGGCCCTTCGGGAAACTGATCTACGTGATGCCTCCTTACATTATCCAGCCAAAAGAGTTGCGCGCGTTGACGACAGCCATCACACAAGTGATCATGAAATATGAATAAAGAACGGTACGGCGACAAGCTGGAGAAGATCAAGGAAGCGGGGAATTACCGGGAGCTGCGGGCGATGCAGCTGAACGGATTCCTCGTGCACCACGACGGGAGGGAGATGCTGAATCTCTCCTCGAACGATTACCTCGGTCTCGCTTCCGATCCTGCCCTGCGCGAGGATTTCAGGCGGGAGACGGACGTGCAGGCGCTGGGATACAGTGCCGCTTCTTCTCGCTTGTTGTCCGGGAACCACGAATATTACACCCTGCTGGAGGATGACTTGCGCGAGATGTACGACAAGGAGGCCGCGCTGGTACTCGGTTCCGGGTATCACGCCAACATCGGGATCATACCGGCACTGGCCGGTAAGCGCGACCTGATCGTTTCCGACAAGCTGGTGCACGCCAGTATCATCGACGGGGCGCGACTGGCCGAGGCCGATATGGCGCGTTATCGTCACCTCGATTACGAGCACCTGCGGGAGATCCTCTCCAGGCAACGGGAGATGTACGAAAATGTATTTATCGTGACGGAGTCGGTATTCAGCATGGACGGGGACGTGGCAGACCTGCAACAGTTGTGCGACATCAAGCAAGAATACGACGCCTTATTATATGTCGACGAGGCACACGCGGTCGGGGCGCGCGGGACGAACGGCCTGGGGTGTTGCGAGGAGCAAGGGTGCATCGCCGACATTGATTTTATCGTCGGCACGTTCGGGAAGGCCCTTGCTTCTTACGGGGCGTTCCTGGTGTGCGACGCGCTTTTCAAGGAATTCCTGGTCAACACCCAGAGAAGCCTGATCTTCTCCACGGCCCTACCCCCGCTCAACGTGGCGTGGACGCGTTTCGTGTTACGTCGCGTGCCCGATCTTTTCCCCGGGCGGCTGCGGCTTGCCGACATGGCCGGGCGGCTGCGGGACGCGCTGGCAAAAAAAGGATTCGAGACGAGGGGAGCGTCGCACGTCGTCCCCTGCTTGTGCGGGAGCAACGAGAATAGCTCTTTCCTGTCGCGACAATTCCGCGACAACGGCTTCTTCGTACTGCCCGTCCGTTACCCGACAGTGCCGAAAAACGAGGCGCGCCTGCGCTTCTCGCTCAACGCGGCGATCCCGGACGAGGATTACGACTGCTTGTTCGAATTCATAGAAGTAAGTTGTTAACATGCGCGCGACCTGGTTAATCAAGCAAGGCGCGAGGCGTCTCATCATTTTCTTCGGCGGGTGGGGGCTGGACGAACGCTCCGTGAACCACCTGACGAGTGACAGTGACGTGCTGATGTATTACGACTATCGCGACGTCGCGACGGGAGAAGCACCCGACGCGACGGGCCACGATATCGTGGACGTCGCGGCATGGTCGATGGGAGTATGGGCGGCGGGAGTATCGCTCGCTCGCTGGGGACTATCCCCTCGCCGGGCCGTGGCCCTGAACGGCACGGGACGACCGGTAGACGATCTTCACGGGATCCCGCCGGCGCTCTACGCCCTTACCGAAAGGGGAATGAACGAGCGGGGCTGGGAAAAGTTCATCGCCCGATCGCTGGATGGCGAGGAAGAACAAACGCGGTTTCGCTCGTGTCAGCCGCTACGGGAAATGGGCGAACGGGTAGAAGAGTTACGGCGCGTCCGCGAACAATCTACCGGCGCGTCTCCCGCGACGTCATGGCACCGGGCCTTTATCTCTCGCGAGGATATTATCTTCCCGGTCGAGAATCAACGCGAATGGTGGCGTTCCCGGGTCGAGATCACTGACCTTCCCGGCGGGCACTATCCCTTCTTCCGTTTCACTTCTTGGGAATCAATCATAGATTATGGAAATAGATAAAGAAGAGATCAAACAGCGCTTCAAGCGAAGCGAGGCGACCTACAACGCCAACGCCATTGTCCAACGTCACGCGGCAAGCAGGCTCGCGCGGATGCTGGCCGCAACTTTAAACTACGTGCCGACGAGCGTGCTCGAGATCGGTTGTGGAACGGGATTCCTGACGGAAGAGCTCCGCGCGATATTCCCGGAAAAGGTTTTATACCTGAACGACATCGTCGACGAGATCTGCCTGAAGACCGCGGAACGAAACGGCGTCCCCCCCGCGCGATGCCTGCCGGGAGACATCGAGAAAATCTCGTTGCCCTCGTTTGACCTGGTCATCTCCGCCTCCACGTTCCAGTGGTTAAGCGACGCCCCTGCCGTGTTCGAGAAGCTGGCGGGCACGTTGAAAAGGGGAAAACTGATGCTCTTCAGTACCTTCGGGAAGTACAACCTCCGGGAGATACGCCTCACCACCGGGGGCGGCTTGAACTACCGTTCGCAGGATGAACTAATCGACCTCCTCTCCCCCTGGTTCAAGGTCACGGAGATCCTCGAGGAGTTCCGCCTGATAGAGTTCCCCGACCCGCTGGCGATCCTCCAGCACCTCAAGCGCGCGGGCACGAACGTCTCCGGCGACCGCTCGATCTGGACGAAAAAGCGCGTCGATGAATTCATCGTCGACTACAACACCCGCTTCGCGATGGACGGGAAGGTGACGTTGACTTATCACCCGTTATACCTGGTTTGCAAGAAAAAATGAGCGTCTACTTTGTCAGCGGCATCGACACGGGAACCGGTAAAACGATCGTGACGGGGCTACTCGCTCGCGCCCTGGCGCGACGCGGCACGCGGGTCATCACGCAAAAATTCATCCAGACGGGATGCGAGGGAATCTCGGAAGACATCTTGAAACACCGGGAGATCATGGGCGTGGAACTGCTGGAAGAGGACAAGCAGGGGACGACATGCCCCTATCTCCTGACCTACCCCGCCTCCCCCCATCTCGCGGCGGAAATGGACGGGGTCTCCATCGACGCGAGGAAAATCGAGGAGGCCACGCGCCGGCTCGAGCAAACCCACCACACGGTGCTGCTCGAGGGGGCCGGCGGCCTCTACACGCCGGTCTCGCGGCATTACTTCACCATCGACTACATCCGCGAGAGGGGCTACCCGCTCATCCTCGTCACCTCCCCGAGGCTCGGGAGCATCAACCACACCCTACTCTCCCTCGAGGCCTGTCGACGGCAGGGAATACGCGTGGCGTGCCTGGTATACAACCGCTACCCCGATGACGGGAGTCCCATCGTCGCCGACTCGATCACCTTCTTCAAGGAATACCTCGCCGCGCGCCTCCCCTCCTGCGGCTGGATCGAAATACCCTTCGCGGGGAGTGGCCACTACCCCGACATCCCCGCGGAGGGAATACTCGAGCGGTTCACCGGGCAGCCATGAGACGCCTCGAGCTCCTCTCGCCGGCCAGAGACGAGGCGGCCGCGCGAGCCGCCATCCTGAACGGGGCCGACGCGGTATACATCGGCGCTCCCGACTTCGGCGCGAGGAAAGCGGCCGGTAATTCACTGGAAACCATCGAACGGGTCGTCTCACTCGCCCATCATTTCCGCGTCCGCGTCTTCGCGACCCTCAACACCGTCCTGCACGACGACGAGCTACAGGCAGCGAGCCGTCTCGCCCACTCCTTGTACAACGCCGGCGTCGACGCGCTCGTCATACAGGACATGGCCTTCATGCAGCTCGACCTCCCGCCAATCGCCCTGCACGCCAGCACGCAAATGCACAACCACGACCTGGAGCGCGTCAAGTTCCTTGATCGCCTGGGCTTCCGTCGCGTCGTCCTCGCGCGCGAGCTATCCCTGGAACAGCTGCGAGAGATCCGCCGCGAAACCTCGCTGGAGCTGGAATACTTCGTGCACGGGGCACTGTGCGTCAGCATGAGCGGGCAATGCTACATCTCCTGCTACCTCTCCGGGCGATCGGCCAACCGGGGGGAATGTGCACAGCTTTGCCGCGCGCGCTGGAACCTGATCGACAGCGCGGGGAAGGTGATCGCGCGGGACAAGTACCTGCTCTCGCTCAAGGACCTGAATCTCTCCGCGCGCCTCCCGGAACTCGTCGAGGCGGGGATCGACTCCTTCAAGATCGAGGGACGGCTGAAAGACGCCTCCTACGTGGCCAACGTCACGCGCCACTATTCCATGCTGCTGGACAAGCTCGTCGAGCGCCGCGAGGATCTTGCCCGCGCCTCTTCCGGCGTGGTCTCCTCGTCCTTCGAGCCTGATCCCGAGCGGAGTTTCAACCGGGGGTTCACCGAATATTTCTTCCACGGGCGAACGCGCGGCATGGTCAACGCGGAGACCCCCAAGTCGACGGGAAAGCTCGTGGCGACGGTCGTGAACGCCAGGGGAAATCAATTGACGGTCGAGGCCCTCGAACCGCTACACAACGGGGACGGGCTATGCTTCTTCTCCGGCGGGGAGCTGAAAGGGTGCAACGTGAATCGCGTGGAGGGGAACCGGCTGTCCTGCAACGAGCGGGTGGACGCGACGCCGGGAACGCGGCTCTACAGGAATCGCGATCACGCCTTTAACACGCGCCTCGAGAGGCAGGAGAGCGCGCGGGAAATCCGTGTCGAGATCGAGATCCGGGCGAACGATGGCCGGTTGTTTTTCTCCGTCACCGACGAGGACGGCATCACCGCCTCCGCGCTCACCAGCGAGCGTTTCGAGCCGGCAGAACAACCGGACGCGCCGGGACGAGCGTGCCAACAGGCGCGGAAGTGCGGCGGCACTGGCTTCCGTTGCGACCGGGTGACGTATCACGGCGAACCGTTATTCGTGCAGGCTGCTGTCGTGAATCGTTACCGCCGCGACTTACTCCAGGCGCTGAAAGAGAACCGGGAACGGGCTTTCGAGCGCTGGACGCGGCCCCTCTCCTCCCCTCCCCTTCTCTTCCCGGGCCCGGTCGACTGGCGGCTCAACATCACGAATGTCCTTGCCGCGCGATTTTACCGCGACCACGGCGTCGCCTCGCCCCCTCCCGGCTTCGAGGTCAGCGGCGACCGCGACGGGAAGACGTTGATGTATTGTCGTTACTGTATTCTTTTCGAGATGGACGCGTGCCTGAAGCGGGGCGGGGGCCGGGACTTCTCGTTTCCCTTGTACCTTCACAATCGTCTCGGGCGCTTTCGCCTGGAATTTGATTGCGCGACCTGTTTCACGCGGGTGGTCGCGCCGGCCGGGGGGGAAAAGAAAAACGAGCGCCACGCGTAAAGCGTCTCGCTCGTCTTCTCGTCGGGGCGACAGGATTCGAACCTGCGACCCTCTGCTCCCAAAGCAGATGCGCTACCGGGCTGCGCTACGCCCCGAGAAACGTGACGCGAAAGTAAGTCCAATTCACTAAACGCGCAACTTTACCAGGGAAAATCACGAGGCAAACATGCCTGCTCGCTGAACTTCATGGCTGCTCTCGTCCATGATACGGGAGGTCGTTCACGAGGATACTCGCCGCGGCGATCACGCGGAACGGGTATCGCTCGCGGCGCTATATTACTCTGGTTCTCGCGGTAATGGCCCCGGGATAACGGGGAATTGTCCCGGGACAACGGCCAATTGTCCCGGGACATTGAGCCATTGTCCCGGGACATTGAGCCATTGTCCCGGGACATTGAACCATTGTCCCGGGACATTGAGCCATTGTCCCGGGACATTGAACCAT
>JAITJA010000106.1 GCA_031279175.1 Odoribacteraceae bacterium | reverse complement strand
ACGGGAAACCGCTGAAACATTCACCATCTAAAATAAATACCATGAAACATTTTCACTCGCACGCGTTCAAACACCTGCTTCTCCTGCTGCTGCTGGCCGCCGTTGCCGCCGTCGTCATGTTGCTGTGGAACGCCCTGCTGCCGGACATCGCGGGCTGCTCGCCGGTCAACTACTGGCAGGCCGCCGGGCTACTCGTCCTGTGCCGGTTGCTCTTCGGCGGACTGCACCACGGGCACTTGCATCACGGGGAACGCGCCCGCCTGCACGGACACTGGCACGGCATGTCGCGGGAAGAACGAAAGGAATTTATCCGTCAACGGATGTGCCACTCCCACGACAACGACGAGCACCCCGGCCCTCCCGGTAACGCGCCATGAGTAACGACGCCCCGCGATCACCCCTCGAGGAGATTTACCAGGAACACCGCGCCGCCCTGAAGGGATATATCTCGCGGCGGGTGCGATGGCAAGAGGAGGCGGAGGATATCCTGCAAGATGTTTTCTACCGCCTGGCGCGCGTCGATCTCGTCGCCACACCGGTCGAGCAGATCTCCGCGTGGCTCTATACCACCGCCCGTAACCGGATCATCGACCGGGCGCGACGACGAAAAGAGGAGCGTTTGCCCGCGCGAGACGACAACGAGACGCTCGAGGCGCTCGCCGGGATCCTCGACGAGGAGGATAACTCTCCCCTCTCCGCGCTTTTAAAGAGCCTTTTCTGGGAGGAGCTGCACCGCGCGCTGGAGGAGCTTCCAGACGGGCAACGAACGGTCTTCGAGCTGACGGAGATCGACGGGTTCTCGTTTAAAGAGCTTTCCGCCTCCACCGGCATTCCCGTTAACACGCTCCTCTCCCGTAAACACCACGCCGTTATCTTCCTCCGGAAACGATTGCAACAACTCTATCGCGAGATCGCGGAACGATAGCGATCGCGTAGAAATCCCGCGACGATGGTACAAGTGACGCCACGATCCTGTATATTCGCGAAGGTTCCATAACACTTAAATTTATCTCACCATGAAAAAGACCTATTTATTACTCGCTCTTACCGGACTTGCCTGCTCCCTGCAAGCGCAAGACATCCAGTTGCCCTCTCCCACGCGCTCCGGGGGCAAAGCCCTCATGGAGACACTGAATGAACGACGCTCCGAACGGACGTTCGTGAAAAAAGAGATGCCACTACAGACGCTCTCCGACCTGCTCTGGGCCGCTAACGGGTTTAACCGGACGGATAAACGCACCGCCCCCACGGCCAGTAACAAGCAAGAACAGGAGCTCTACGTGGTGATCGACGACAAGGCCTACTTCCACGACGCCCGGCAGAACGTCTTGAAGTTTGTCGCCCGGGGGGATTTCTCCGCTGCACTCGGGCAGGCCAATATCACGAGCAAGGCCGCCGTTAATATCGTCATCGTGGCCGATAACGGCAAGTCCTCGACGAAGTATGCCTACCTCGATTCCGGTTATATCTCGCAGAACATCTACCTCTACGCCGCTTCCGCCGGGCTGGGGACGGTGGCGCGCGGGTCGTATAACGGGAAAGAGTTGTCACAGGCGCTGAAGCTGGCCGAGAAACAGGAGGTGACGCTCGTTCACCCCGTCGGTTACCTGCAATGAATGATGAGAGGCGCTCGACGGCGCCTCTCTTTATATCTCCTACCGTGAAAGCTAAAGTAGAAAAAACGAACGCCGCGCGCTTGCTCGACCGGGCAGGCGTGGAGTACGCGCTCGTCCCGTACGAGGTAGACGAGAACGATCTCGCGGCGACGCGCGTGGCGAGAGAGCTGGGCGAGGCCCCCCGGAGGGTATTCAAGACGCTGGTGCTCCGCGGGGAGAAGAACGGCCTGTTCGCGTGCGTGATACCGGGCGACGCGGAGGTCGACCTGAAAGCCGCGGCGAAAGCGTCGGGCAACAAAAAAGTAGAGATGCTCCCGGTGAAGGAACTCCTTCCCGCTACCGGGTATGTCCGGGGCGGCTGCTCGCCCGTCGGGATGAAAAAACGCCTGCCGACATGGATTGACCCGTCGTGCAGGCAGTTTGACGCGATTTTTGTCAGCGCTGGCGTCCGCGGGTTGCAACTCCGCGTGAATCCCGATGACCTGATCCGCGTCACGGGCGCGATGGTCGCCGGTTTAATTAACGCGTAACTAAAATAACTGACCATGAAATATCTTTTCACCGCTCTTCTGATCGCGATCCTCGCGCCGGGCCTGCTCGCGCGGGAAGATAAAAATACTTTCACGCTTACCGTCGGGAAATGGGAAGTGACGCTCCTCTCCGAGGGACAGCAAGAGGGACGCGCCGCAATTCTCGTCGGGGCAACGCCCAAGATGCTGGAACTGATCCCCGGTGGAGCGTTCCCTAACGCGATTAATGCTTTCCTCGCGCGGTCGGGCGACATGCTCGTCTTGATTGATACCGGCCTGGGGAATCGCCTGTTCGATCACCTGCAAGCGCTCGGCGTCTCGCCGCTCGAGATTGACGTCGTGCTACTCACGCACATGCACGGGGATCATATCGGCGGCATGTTCCGCGACGGGCAACGGGCTTTCCCCAACGCGCGCGTCTATCTCTCCCTGCAGGAACGCGATTACTGGACGCGATTACCCGGGAATGCCGCCAGGGTTATCGAGGCGTATCGCGAGCAACTCCATCTCTTCGAGCCGACAGGGGCGGCCGAGGGGGGCGTCCCGTTACTCCCCGGCATTCGCGCTATCTCCGCTTTCGGTCACACGCCGGGCCACTCTACTTATTTGCTGGAATCCGACGGGGAACGGGGGGGACGGGGGGGACGGTACGGGGAACGCCTCCTGGTATGGGGTGATCTCACGCACGCGATGGCGATCCAGATGCCTTACCCCGGGGTGGCCGTCACGTATGACGTGGATCCTGCCCGCGCCGTGACCAGCCGCGAGGAGATTCTTTCGTTTGTCTCTCGCGAACGTCTCCTTGTCGCCGGGATGCACGTCGCGTATCCCGGTATCGGCAGAATAGAGGAGGTCTCTCCCGGCAGCTACCGGTTTCTCCCAGCGACTCACCAGGAATGACGCGATCCAGGGCAGATCGCGATAATAAATATTCACGGGATTAACAGGCTACCTCTCGTTCGCGTAATAGATCCAGACGAGAGTGGCGTGGCGTAGCCTCGGGAAAAAATACTTGAACATGTAACGGTACGGGACTCCCCCGTTTAGTTTCTTCAAGACGCTCTCGCGACCTACTTGTAATACCGGGTCCCAGATGGGAACGCGGTCGATAACATGCAAGACCGCGTCGCGACCGGGCATGCGCGACTGCTCGACCAGGGAGCGAAGGCCGGTCCAGTCCTCCCCGCCGTTATGAATAAGAATGGCGTCCAACGGGAGACCGGAATGACGGGAGATATATTCCTTGACCGTGCTCGCGCGTTGCCAGGCCAGGAGGTTGTTCCACGCGTAAGAGCCCTCGGGAGAGGCGAAGCCCTCCACGATAATGTATTTCACGCGGCAGTCACCGGAATACTCGATCGTTCGTATCGTGGAGAGAAGGTCGGAAAGCATCTCCCAGTTGTCGCCCCGTTCCGGCTCGATCCGGCTACTCCCCTGGCGGAAACGAATGGTCGCGCCACCGGCAGGGGTTCTCTCCCGCTCCCCGCCGATGGGGAGCACGTGGGGGAAGCTTCTCGATAACCTGTCGCCCACGGACTCGATTTGGGAAACGGGGGGAACGGGGGGGACGGCCTGGGGAACAACAGGGGAGACGGCAGGAGGGACAACAGGAGGAACGGCCTGATGGACGGCTTTGGGGACAGCAGGAACAGCAAGCCCCTCCCCTACTCCCTTCCCTGTCGAGGTCTCGGCGAGGGAGAGCGATTCGATCACCGTGACATACTTCACCTCCATCTCGTCATTCCACCCGGCGTTTACCTTTTCCAGCACTAATTTCGCCCCGTCCATCCATTGCCTGAAAGGGATTATCGCGGAATAATCCGCCTCGTCGCCCGCGACCACGCGTAAAGCCCGTGTTTTCCCTTCCTCGCCCCTGGCGGCGCGCGTATCCTTCTTCCGGATGATGACGGGCGGGAGCGACCACTTGTTCTGGTCATCCTGCAACACCGGTTCGATCACGAACACGCGCGTCTCCTTCCCGAGTTTCCGCGCGGTATTCACCCGGAACGAGACAGTCACCTTTTCCCCGGTTCTCTCGACAGAAAGGCGCGAGATCACCACCTTGGGTTCGCGCGCCACCACTCCCGTCGCGACGAGCATCGAGAGTGCAAGCATGAATACAAATCTTCTCATCACCGACTAATTAATAATGAACACGAGAGCGACGCGCGCGCCGGTCAGCCCGCTATACAACTTCTTGTAATCGTCGAGGAGCTCACCGGGAGCGTCCGGTGCAAACTCGTCGTAATCGAACAAGAGCGCGCCGCCGCTCGCGCTAAACTCTATCCCCCACCGTTGCCCGATGACAAGGTGATAACCGTAAGAGAGCGAAGCGCCCCACGCGACGCCATCGTAGCGAAACTCTTTATTGAAGAGCGAAAGCAACTCGCGACCGCCGACATTGTACTTCCCGAAGAGAAGTTGAGCGCCCAGGAAATGGCCATGGAAGCGCTCCCGGATCCACCCGCGGAACTCCACGCGGGCGAGCGCGTGAGTAAAAAACTTTTCCCCGCTATTGTCCGCGCCATACGCCCCGGCGATGTCAAGCGACGAGCGTCTTCCCAGCCCGATCTCCATGCCGAGAGAGGGGGCGAGGAAGAGCGCGTCATGCAGCAGGTTCGTTTTCACGGCCATCACGGGGAGCGCGTGCTCGGCCATCACGTAACGTTCAACGGGAATATAACGGGACTGCCCCTCCACCTTCCCGGTCACCGCGAGCATCCCGGCGAGCATCATCGTCGCGAGCGCGTACCTTTTCATCTTCCCTCGATCCACGAGATGATTCTCTCGTCTGTTGGCAGCGTTCTTGGCTCCACGGAATCCACCCAGTTCCCCTCCTCGTCGACCAGGAACTTCTGGAAGTTCCACGTCACCGCGGCGTCCCTTTCCCCGTTCTCCTCCTTGCTTGTCAGCCACCGGTAGAGGTCGGCCATATCGTCGCCCTTCACCGAGATCTTGGCCATCAGCGGGAAGGTCACGGCGTACCTGGAGGTACAGAACTCCCGGATCTCCTCGTTCGTTCCCGGTTCTTGTTGCCCGAAATTATTCGCGGGGAAAGCGATCACCGTGAATTTTCCCTCCTTGCCATACTTTTCGTGTAACTCCTGCAATTGTTTATACTGCGGCGTGAGGCCACACCTCGAGGCCACGTTCACCACCAGTATTTTCTTCCCCTTCAATAGCGACAGGGGGAACTCCTTCCCGTCGATTGTTGTCACCGTGAAGTCGTGGAATTTTCGATGCGCGCCGGCAGTCGACAGGACGATTGTCAAAAGCGCGAGTAAAATTAGCGTTCCTTTCATATCGTAATCTTTTAATAGCCGGCCAAAAGTAGTACAAGTAGCGTGATTTTCACCTGATCCTCCCGGAAATTTTCCCCCGCGGGTCACTTATTTCCCTCTCCGGCGCGCGATCAGCACCACTCCCCACGCGAGCAGGAGGGTCGGGAAGATCCCCAGCAGGCCGACCTTCACGTAAGGAATAGACTCCTTCACGAGCGTGATCCGGTTATCACGGGAAGGCGGGCGGCGCGTGTCCACGGGGACGACTCCGTAAGAAAGCCAGTCGAACATGCCGTTGATCGTCGTGAAATTGGAGATATTATAGACCCCCCGGGGTGGAGATATTGCCCCGTTACTGATGAAGTCGGCGTCGCCAAAGACCATGACGCGCTGCTCCTTGTCGCCCACTTGCCGGGAGAGGGACATCGCGAGCACGAAAGGCCCTTTCTCCTCCCCGGCGCCGGGATTAAAGCGGGCGGTATCGTTCACGAGGTCGATAGTCTCCGTCTCGTTCCACGTGTCGATCGTGTCGGTAGTCAGGATTGGCGTCATGGAAAAACCGTTCGTCCCGGTAAATTTCAGCCCGACGGCCCCGGTGAACCCCACCCGGTTGCGGCGGCGGATCAGCACGTCGCG
>JAITJA010000088.1 GCA_031279175.1 Odoribacteraceae bacterium | reverse complement strand
GTGTCGTCGCGGGGACGACGGTAGAGATCGCGCGGCGACTTGAGTGTCGTCGCGGGGACGACAATAGAGATCGCGCGGCGTTTCGCCCGTCGTCACCGCGACAAAAGGGGAGATCGCGTCTCGATTGCCAAATTGTCGCGGTGACAAAGGGCAAATCGCGTCTCGTTTCCCCCGTTGTCGCGGCGACAAAGGGCCGTTCGCGTCCCGTTTCCCGTTTTGTCGCGGAGACAAAGCGGCGTTCGCGTCTCGTTTCCCCCGTTGTCGCGGCGACAAAGGGCCGTTCAAAAAATTTTTCCCCCGTTGTCGCGGTGACAAAGTGCCGTTCAAAACAAAATTCCCCCGTTGTCGCGGCGACGACGGGCCGGTTGAAAAGTGAACTTCCCTTTCGTCGCCGCGTAGGCGCTAGAAATTATTTTTTCAGCCCGTTGTTCGCGCGCGACGCCGGTAAAAACGCCGCGCGTCCCCTCGCGCGAGCGCGATGGCGCCGCGAGAAGCCCGCGGGCCATTGTTCGCGCGCGACGGGTTCGCGCGCGCCATTCAGCCCGTTGTTCGCGCGCGATGACCGCGCGAGTACCCCCGCCGCGATTGTCACCGCGACAATGACGCCACGAGACCCGCGCGCGCGCCGCGTCGCCACCCCGCGGGCACACTATATATATCATCCGTTTACATCATGAACTATTAAATCAAAATGTTATGACACTAGCACTTATTTTTATCCTGGTTCAATTTCGCAGGCTCCGCCACGAGACACTGGCGCAGTTTGTCAAGGAATTTATCGCGATCGTCGAGAAGCCTAACGCCGGCGCCGGCGCTATCGGTATCAAGAGCGTTTTCGACGTGCTGAAGCTCAAGTACGAGGTAATGATCGCCGTGCTCGACGCGTTGTTCAAGAGCGGTATTACCGCTAAACTCAAGGAGCAGGACCGTTTCCGCGACGGGTTCGTGCACGGGCTGATGATCCTCATCCGCTCGTTCCTCCGCCACTCCGACGCTACCAAGCGCGACGCTGCTACCGAATTGATGATCGTTTTCGATCACTACAAGAATCTTTCCCGCAAGACTTATAACGACGAGAGCGCGGCAATGGATGACCTGATCCGCGAGCTGAAATCCGCGAAGTTCTCGGTGCACGTCACGACGCTGGGCCTCGGCGCGCTGGTCGCGCTGCTGGTCGAGGCCAACGAGAAGTTTTTCACGCTGGTCAACGAGCGCTACGAGGAGGAGAAGCAACGGCCTACCGTGCCCATGAAGGAGGCGCGCGCCGAAGTGGAGGAGGCCCTGCACGCCGTGCTGAATCGCGCGGAGGCGATCGCGACGCTGAACGGTGTCGACGCTACCCCGGAGTTCGCCGAGTTCGTGAAGGATTATAACTTGATCGCTACACGGTACAAGCATTTACTGGCTATCGAGAAGGGACGACGAAAGGCCGCCGCTAGTAACGAGGGGGACGAGGGGAATGACGAGGATGAAGGATACGACGGGGACGAGGGGGACGGTGAGGATGAAGGATACGACGGGACGAGGAGGTTCCCGGCAACGAGGGGAACGGCAACGAGGAGAATCCTCCCGCGAAATGATCAAGTATTTTCCCAGTAACAGTAAGAGTGTGTAGCACTATCGTGCCTTTCTTTTCACCGGGGAGCATGCCGCGAGGCGCGTTCCCCGGTACTTTTTTGCCCACCCGGGGGTCGCGTGTCGGGCAGGGGGAAAGTGTTTTCCCCCTGCACCCCCTCCAGCCCGTAACACGGGCAGGCTCACACCGGCCGGACAGAACGGGGGGGAAACATTTCCCCCCTTGCCCGACACGCGACCCCGAGGAAGAGTAGCAGACATGGCGGTGAGACTTCCTCGCGTAGGAAATTCATGGCTCGATTCTTTTGTGTTTTCACGGTAGCGATGGAGATATTCAGGCGGGCGGCGATCTCGTCGTTCTTCAACCCTTGCAGGTGATACTTAAAGATCTCCTTGCAGCGCGGGGGGAGCTTTTCCATGGCGAGAAAAACGCGCCGGTAGACCTCCTCCTCGATCCACTCGCGGTCGTCGTTCTCGTCGAGCGGCTCGTCGGGGGGCAGGGAAAGCAAGTACTCCTTTCGGACTTGCTCCTTCTTCAACTCGTTCAGGCATGCATTCTTGATCGCGGTAAACAGGAACGTTTTCAGGCCGGAAAGAGAATCAAAGCGCAACTCGCGCCTCCAGATACTGGTGAAAAGCTCTTGCACGATATCCTCGGCGGACTCTCGTTGCCGGGTGTAATTCATGCCAAAACTGACCATCGTCCGGTAATAATCGCGGTATAATACCCGGAAACCTAATAGCTCTTTCCGGTTCAGGAGTTCAATAAAGTACGTCTCGGAGATTTTCATCGCGCGGTTACTTCTTCGTTATTCATCGCGTGTAAAAGTATGTAATTAATTCGAGATTCCCGTTGCCGGCGGCCGTGAACGCCGTTAAACGAGATATTTCCGTAACTTTGTCGACGGGCCGCCGTCGTTCCCCTGCCGTTCCCCCTGCCAGAATTTAACAGAGACAGTTATGAGAATACATGCCATTTTATTCCCGCGCGTCTTCAAGAAAATTGGAGCGGGATTGATCGTCATCAGTTTTATCGTCCACTTTATTGCCGGCCTTGCTGGCGTTCGCGCCGGTGAATCGATAGCGAACCCGGTGGCGTGCGCGTTCACGCTGGGTCTCTTCTTCATTGCCTTCTCGCGAGACAGGCGGGAGGGCAGGCGCGCCGCGCGTCTTGTCTCTCTTTTCTACTCGTTCGCGTTCACCGTCTTCCTCGCGCTTGTCTTTTCGCTGGTCCGCCTGCCTGCCGCGACGCGCGCGCGCATGTCGTTCGACCTTTCTCCGCTTGACGTTGTCAACATCGTGATGCTCGTCTACCTTCTAGTCTACTACTTGTCGAGGGGCGTTGAGCGGCGTCGTTGAAAATAATTCTCGCGGCCTTCTTCCGGGTTTGGGAAATAGTATTACATTCGCGTCTTGAAAGGCCAATTTAGCTCAGCTGGTAGAGCAACGCATTCGTAATGCGTAGGTCCGGGGTTCGAGTCCCCGAATTGGCTCGAGTACTTAACGAGCAGCCCGGTGTCAAGGTCCCGGGCAATTTTTATTTAACGACAAGATTCAAAAGCGACATGAGATTTCTCGCGATTCACCTGCGCCGCCTCTCTGGCGGAACGAACAGGGAGATCCTGCGGCTGGCCCTTCCCTCGATCGTTTCCAACATCACGGTTCCGCTGCTCGGGCTGGTAGACGTGGCGATAGTCGGCCACCTGGGTTCGGTCTCCTGTATTGGCGCTATCGCCGTGGGAGGAGTGTTATTCAATCTTATATACTGGAATTTCGGTTTTCTCCGCATGGGGACGAGCGGTCTGACGGCGCAGGCCCGGGGTAGGGGCGATGCGGAGGAGACGACGCGCGTGCTGGCGCGCGCGCTGGGTGTTGCCGGGATCTCGTCGGTGGTGATCTTGCTGTTACAATACCCCGTCGAGCGGTTGGCGCTCCCGCTGCTGGACGCCGCGGGCGAGGTGGGAGAGCAGGCCGCGGTTTACTTCCGGGTGTGCGTCTGGGGCGCTCCGGCGGTGCTCGGGCTGTACTGTTTCAAGGGGTGGTTTATCGGGATGCAGAACTCCCGCTACCCGATGTATATCGCGATAGCGGTCAACACGCTGAATATCGCGTGTAGCCTGTGCCTTGTTTACCTGTTCGGGATGCGGGTAGAGGGTGTTGCCCTCGGGACGGTGATCGCGCAATATGTCGGTCTCGCGATGGCGACGTGGCTCTGGCTCCGAGGTTATCCCCCCGCGCGCGGGTCGTTCGCGCCCCGCGAGTGCTTTCGTCGCCGGGAGACGCGGCGTTTCCTGGTCATGAACCGGGATATTTTCCTGCGCACGACATGCCTGATCGCGGTGACGCTCTTCTTTACCGCCGCCGGCACGCGACAAGGGGAGGTCGTGCTGGCTGTCAACACGCTGTTGATGCAACTGTTTACCCTTTTCTCGTATGTCATGGACGGCTTCGCCCACGCGGCGGAGGCGCTGGTGGGACGGCATGTCGGTGAACGCGACCGGGAGCGCTCTCGTCGCGTGATCCGTCATCTTTTCGGCTGGGGCGCGGGATTGTCGGCCCTCTTCACGTTGCTGTACGCGGCTGTCGGGAGCGCGTTTCTCTCGTTGCTGACCGATAGCGCCGAGGTTGTCCGGGTGGCTGGGGATTATTTTTACTGGGTGCTGGCCGTCCCGTTTGCCGGTTTCGCGGCGTTCTTGTGGGACGGAATCCTGATTGGCGCGACGGCCACGCGCCAGATGCTGCGGGCGATGTGTGTTGCCGTCTGCGGTTTTTTCCTGGTTTATTACGGTATTCCTGCCGGTGGTAACCACGTGTTGTGGCTGGCCTTTATTGTCTACCTCGCGCTTCGCGGGGGGATGCAGACGTTATTTTTCAGGAAGGTGGAGCGGTCACTGTTCGACCGGTAGTTACCCGGGAGCGGTGGCCAGGGTGACGCGGTAATCGTGTTTCTTCGCGATGTTCATGACCTTTACTACCTGTTCGACGGGCACGCTCTTGTCGACTTGCAACGAGACGACGGGGTCGCTCGCGCCCGTCAGCGCCTCCACCAGTCGTTCCTCGATCATCGAGAACGGCGTGACCTTCTCGTTCAGGTAGAAGACGAGATTCTTGTCAATGGAGACGGTGGCGCGCGGGTGGTCTGGGATCTGGTTGGTGCTCTCGGGGAGCGACAGGCGGAGCGCGTTGGGGTTGATCAGCGTGGTGGAGATCATGAAGAAGAGCAACAACAGGAATATAATGTCCGTCATGGAGGCCATGTTGAAGCGGGGATTGATCTGGTGATTACGTTTCAATGCCATGCGGGCCGTTGTTAGTGTTCGCGCGCGGTTCGGGAGATCTCCTCGAACTCCTCGATGATACTTTCCAGCCAGTGTACCCGCCTGTCCGTCATGGCGACGAGGTGGTTGAAGGCGAAGTTACCGATGATGCCGACGATCAGCCCGGCGACGGTGGTGATCAAGGCGGTGTATATCCCGCGCGCGAGTAGCCCGATGTCGATGTTGTTCCCGGCGACGGCCATGTCGTAGAACGCTTGTACCATGCCGATCACCGTTCCGAGAAACCCGATCATGGGGGCAGTACCGGCGCAAGTGGCCAGCAGTGACATGCCATTCTCGAGGCGCGCGATCTCGATGTTGGCCCGTTCTTCCATTGCCCGCCGCGTTTCGCCGGGGGAGACGTCGACGCGGGAGACGCCCTTGTGGAGGACGCGGGCGAGGAGCGTGTTTCTCTCGACGCACCGCCTTGCCGCCTCGTTCGTTTTCCCGGCCAGGAGTAGCTCGCGTATTTCCCGCGCGAACGCGTTCTCGTCGAGGCTGCTTTTCCGGATGACCCAGAAGCGCTCGCACGCGATGTAGACGGTCGCGACGGATAGCAGGAGGAGCGGGAGCATGAGCCATCCCCCCTTCACGATGAGCCCCCAAAGCCCCTGCTCGAGTTCTACCGGGGAGGCAAGCAGGGCAATAAATAGCGTGTTATTCATGTCTCGTTTTCGTGGTTAGGCCGCGAAGATAACGGGATTTCCCGAAAGGCAACCGGGAGGATGGGAAAATGCCGGCGGGTAACCGCTCGCCGTGACCCCGCGGGATAACTTGCCCGTCTCATTTTATAATGTACTTTTGTCGCGTGGCCATTGGAAACACGGCCGAAACACCTTTAAAAACGAACATGTATGAAAACATTTGTCTTATCGTTAGTGATCATGATCGCGT
>JAITJA010000079.1 GCA_031279175.1 Odoribacteraceae bacterium | reverse complement strand
CATTCTGGCAGACGTCCTCCCCCTACCATTTCCCGTTCAAGAACTCCGTGACATTCCTTTCGATACGTTCCATCGCGTGTTCGCTATCGACCCTCACGAAAGGAAGCCCGGTGACGCGTTCAAACAACTCGATATATCGTTCGCTAATACTTTGGATAATTTCCGGCGTCATCTCGGGCACGCGTTGTCTCTTCTTCCCCTGGAACCCGTTTGCCATGAGCCATTCGCGCACGAACTCCTTGGAGAGCTGGTGTTGCTTCTCGCCCTTTTCCAGACGTTTGCCATACCCCGCGGCGTAGAAATACCGGGACGAATCGGGCGTGTGAATCTCGTCGATCAGGTAAATCTTACCGTTCTTCTTACCGAACTCGTACTTCGTGTCCACGAGGATAAGTTTTTTCCGGGCGGCGATCTCCGTTCCCTTTTGGAAAAGCGCGCGGGTATACTGTTCGAGCACCGCGTAATCCTGCTCGTTCACCAGCCCCGAGCCAACGATCTCCTCCCTCGAGATATCCTCGTCGTGACCTTCCGCGGCCTTTGTCGTTGGTGTAATAATCGGCGCGGGGAAAGCCTGGTTCTCGACCATCCCGTCGGGCATGATCTCGCCACAGATCGACCGTTTCCCCTCCTGGTACTCCCTCCACGCGTGCCCGGAGAGATAACCGCGGATCACCATCTCCACCTTAAACGGCTCGCAGAGATGCCCGACAGTAACCATCGGGTCGGGCACGGCAATCTTCCAGTTAGGAACGATACCGGCGGTCGCGTCCAGGAACTGTGCCGCGATCTGGTTAAGAACTTGCCCCTTGCAAGGAATACCCTCGGGCAGCACCACGTCAAACGCGGAAATCCGATCGGTAGCGATCATCACGAGAAACTGGTCATCGATATTATACACGTCGCGGACCTTCCCGACATACTTATCTTTCTGGCCGGGAAAATTAAAATCTGTTCTAACAATAGCATTCATAGACTTGGGATATAAGATAACAATATTACAATCATTCGCGGGCGTAAGCGTTAACGATCTCCTTGACGAGCCGGTGACGGACAATATCCCTCGTGTCAAACTCGACAAAGGCGATACCGGGAATACCCGCGAGCACGCGATACGCGTGCACCAGACCGGAATCCGCTTCTCGCGGCAGGTCCACCTGGCTCGCGTCACCGGTGACAACGAACTTGGCGCTCGCGCCCATCCGCGTCAGGAACATCTTCAACTGGTTACGGGTCGTGTTCTGGGCCTCGTCAAGAATCACGAACGCGTTATCGAGCGTCCTTCCCCGCATGTAAGCGAGGGGCGCGATCTGGATCGTGTTATTCTCCACGAGATCCACCAGCTTACGCGGCGGGATCATGTCGGCAAGCGCGTCATAGAGCGGTTGCAAGTAAGGATCCACCTTCTCCTTCATGTCACCGGGCAAGAACCCGAGACTCTCTCCCGCCTCCACGGCCGGCCGACTCAACACGATACGTTTAACCTCCTTCTCACGGAGAGCCTTCACGGCAAGAGCGATAGCCGTGTACGTCTTCCCCGAGCCCGCGGGCCCCGTGGCGAAAAGCAAATCATTCATCCTGGACATCTCCACCAGCGCGCGTTGATTAGGCGTGCGCGCGCGGATCACCTTACCGCCATTACCGAAGAGAATCACGGACGCTGGATCTTCCGGTATCTCGATCACCTCCTCCAGCATCACGCGCTTCAAGTTATCCACCGTAAGCGCGTTATACTTGTTATAATGATCCAGCAACGCGGTCACCTTCTCGTGCAGCGCCTCCAGATCCCTCTCCTCTCCCCGCGCGATAATCTCGTTACCACGCGCGGTAATTCTCAACCGCGGGTAAAACTCCTTGAGCGTCGAGAGCTTCGCGTCATTAATCCCGTAAAAGTCAACAGGGTCAATCTCCCCGATAGTTATTCTTCTCTCTATCATGAAACCTGAAATAAAAACTCCTAATTTTGCCCGGCAAAGTAATAATAAACGCGGAAACGCGGAAATTCAAGATACATAATAATAACAACGATGACGAACGTAGAACAACGCAAAGAAGCCTTCGCCAACCTCGTGGAAATCATTGACACGTTACGAGAAGCGTGCCCCTGGGACAAGAAGCAAACCATGTCCTCATTGCGATCCCTGACCATCGAGGAAGTACACGAGCTAGCCGACGCCGTCGCGCGCGGCGACCTGCAAGAAGTAAAAAAAGAACTGGGTGACCTGATCATGCACGTGGTCTTCTACGCCAGGATCGGCGAGGAAACAGGAACATTCGACATCACGGACGTGCTACAAGGAATCTGCGAGAAATTGCGATACCGACACCCGCACGTCTACGGGGACGTCGCGGTGACAGACGAACACGACGTGAGCAGGAACTGGGAACAACTGAAACTGAAAGAAAAAGGACGCGAACGCGTACTCGAAGGCGTGCCACCCGCCCTACCGGCGATGATCAAGGCATACCGCGTGCAGGAAAAAGCGCGCGGCGTCGGCTTCGACTGGAAACGACCTGCCGACGCGTGGGAAAAGGTAACGGAAGAACTAAATGAATTGCAGCAAGAAATCGACCGCGACGACAGACCGCGCGTCGAGGCAGAGTTCGGTGACCTCCTCTTCTCCATCATCAACGTCGCCCGCCTGCATGACGTCAACCCGGAAAACGCGCTGGAAATCGCCAACAAGAAATTCATCCGTCGCTTCAACCATATCGAAGAACGCGCTCGCGCGGCCGGCCGCCCCTTGCCGGGACTCTCCCTCGAGGAGATGGACGCGTTATGGAAAGAAGCCAAAGAACTAGAAACGAAATAGAAGAACCATGGAAACACTAACAGGGAAATGGACCTACAACGAGGAATATGAACACGGCACGTCAACCGGCGAGTTGTTACTGCAACAAGCCGGCGCGCGCCTCTCCGGGAAAATCATCCTCTCGGACCGCCCGCGAGAGGGCGACTCCTGCATGATACAAGAAGAACTCTCGGGCAAGATAGAAGGCAAGAAAATAAAACTGAAAGCGATCACCTTTGACGTGATCCACTCGGAACAACCACTAGAATACGCGTTAGACGAGTGGTTTGGCATCCTTGTCGACGAGCAAACAATCATCGGGACAAGCGTTGACGCCCGTGGCGTGGAGGGAAATTTCGTCTTCAAGAAGACGTGACCCCGTCCCGTCGCCGGGAACGCGCGACCCCCTGACCATCTCCCGACCGGCCAACCGCGTCGTCCCCGTTTACCGTCACCGGGGTCAAATCCCGCCATACACCGCGACGCGATCTTGCACGCGGGGAGCGCGCCTCTCGCGGGACGTTCTCCCCGCGTCCTCGTGTCATACACCTTATCGCGAGCGTTTCCCGCCTCCCGCCACCCCGGACTCCCCGTTCGCCGGGAACGCGAATCGCGATATCCCACCCCGCGCTTCTCCCCGTCCATGTTCATCCCCGCTACTTCCCGCCCGGCGCCCCCGGGAATCAAAAATCAACGTTTTTTCAACACTTCCGACATTCCGGAAAGTAAGTAACGATTTTAATTCAGCCCGTCCGAACGTCGGATATCGCGAATCAATTTCAATCTCTCCCGTCCGAACGTCGGATATCGCGAATCAATTTCAATCACTCCCGTCCGAACGCCGGATATCGCGAATCAATTTAATCTCTCCCGTCCGAACGTCGGATATCGCGCATCAATTTTAATCTCTCCCGTCCGAACGTCGGATATCGCGAATCAATTTTAATCTCTCCCGTCCGG
>JAITJA010000029.1 GCA_031279175.1 Odoribacteraceae bacterium | reverse complement strand
GCATGGTCGACGGACGCCCATGCATGGTCAACCGTATTCCACGCGTGGTTGGCGGACGATAACGAGAGATTTTTCCCGCGAAATGATCGATAATTTTCCCGGTAACAGTAAGCGCGCGTAGCATGATCGTGCCTTTCTTTTCACCGGGGGGCGTGCCGCGAGGCCTTCCCCCGGTTCTTTTTTACCCCCCCCGCTCGCGTGCCAAGCAAGGGGCGGGGGGGCACACCACCACGGTCGAGTGCCAGGCAGGGGGGGAAACATTTTCCCCCTGCCTGGTACTTGACCGGCGGTGGGTGGTATTGTTTTCATGATTTTTCCACGTGATTCATTCCGGACTGGATGGCCTCGATATTCACCGGGATCAGGTGGTGGTGTCGCGCGGGCAGCGACTTGGCCAGTCCTTTTTCCACGTTATCGAGGATCACGATAGGCTTCACCTTCAGGAACGCTCCCAGTACAATCATGTTAAAACTCTTGGGATTCCCGGCCTCGGCGGCCAGCCGCGTGGCCTCGATCTTGTAAATCGCGATATCGTCGCGGGCGGGGGGGCGGGTAATACCGTTCGGGTCGTAGAGTAACATTCCTCCTGGCTTGACGGCATTCTCGAACTTGTCCATCGACTGTTGATTAAGAATGATGGCGGTGTCATACCGCGTCAGGACGGGCGAGCTGATACGGGCGTCGCTCAAGATAACCGTCACGTTGGCGGTGCCGCCGCGCATTTCCGGCCCGTAGGATGGCATCCAGGCGACCTCCTGGTCTTGCATGATACCTGAATAGGCGAGGATTTTCCCCATGGAGAGCACGCCTTGCCCCCCGAAACCTGCTATGATAATCTCTTCTGTCATGTGATTCGCGTTTAAATATCCTTAATATCCCCGAGCGGGTATTCCGGGAACATCTTTTCGACCATCCACCGGTTTGCCTCGACGGGGGTCATTTTCCACCCGGAGCTGCACGTTCCGACGATCTCGATGAAAGAGGTTCCCTTGTCCTTCTTCGTGTTCTCGAAGGCCTTTCGGATGGCATTTTTTGCTTTTCGGATGGCGGGCGGCGTGTGCACGGCCTGCCGGGTGACGAAACCCGTCCCGTCGAGGCGCGCGAGCAGCTCGGTGATTTTCATCGGGAACCCGTTCAGCTTCACGTCCCGTCCGCGTGGCGTTGTTGAGGTCACTTGCCCGACGAGCGTTGTTGGCGCCATTTGTCCTCCCGTCATCCCGTAGATCGCGTTGTTGACGAAAATGATGACGATGTTCTCGCCTCGGTTGCAGGCGTGCATTACCTCTGCCGTTCCGATCGAGGCGAGGTCGCCGTCGCCCTGGTAGGTGAAGACGAACTTCCCGGGGTGCAGCCTGCTGATGCCGGTGGCGACGGCGGGAGCGCGGCCGTGCGCGGCCTCTGTCCAGTCGATGTCGATGTAGTTATACGCGAGCACGGAGCATCCTACCGGCGAGACGCCGATGGTTTTGTCCCTGACGCCCATTTCCTCGACGACCTCGGCGATGAGCTTGTGGACCACGCCGTGCGAGCATCCCGGGCAGTAATGCATGACATTTCCCGTCAGCGCGGGAGTTTTCCTGTAGACGATATTTTCTTCCTTGATGATCTCTTTCAATTCCACGCTCATGATCTATGCTTTTATGATTTGTTTTTTCAATGCCTCGACGATCTCGTCCGGCGTGGGGATGACCCCGCCGTACCTCCCGAAGTGCTCCACGGGCGCGGTGGCGTTGACGGCCAGCCGGACGTCATCGACCATTTGCCCGGCGCTCATTTCCACGGCCAGGAAGCCTTTCACGCGGCGGGCCAGCGCCTGTAACGGCAGGCGGGGGTAGGGGTAGAGGGTGATCGGGCGGAATAGTCCCGCCTTGATTCCCTGCTCGCGGCAGAGCTGCACCGATTTCTGGCAGACGCGGGCGCTCGAGCCGTAGGCGACGAAGATATAGTCGGCGTCGTCGCAGGAGAGCTCCTCGTGGCGGACGTCCTCCGTCTCCATCCGGCGGTACTTGGCTTGCAGCTTGTGGTTAAATTCCTCTTGCTTGTAGGAATCCAGCTCGAGGGAGGTGACGACGTGCCGCGCGCGTTCGTTTTTCTTTCCCGTCAGCGCCCACTCCCCGGAGATTCGCTCGATATCCTCGTCGCTCCAGCGGGGGACGCGGTCGTCGAGCCGCACTTTTTCCATCATCTGCCCGATGACCCCGTCTGCCAGGATCATTACCGGGTTGCGGTACTTGAAGGCCAGCTCGAAGCCGAGCGCGACGAAGTCGTTCATCTCCTGTACCGACGCGGGCGCCAGGACGAGCAGGTGATAATCCCCGTGCCCGCCGCCGCGCGTGGCCTGGAAGTAGTCGCTCTGCGCCGGTTGTATTGTCCCGAGGCCCGGCCCGCCGCGCGCGACGTCCACGACGAGGCACGGTAGTTCCGCCCCCGCGAGGTACGTCAGTCCCTCCTGCTTCAGCGAGAGCCCCGGGCTGGAGGAGGAGGTCATGGCCTTTTTCCCGCAGGCGGCGGCCCCGTATACCATGTTGATAGCGGCGATCTCGCTCTCGGCTTGTAGCACGACCATGCCGGTTTCCTTCCACGGTTCTCTTGCCATGAGCGTTTCCATGATCTCGGATTGCGGCGTGATCGGGTAGCCGAAGTAGCCGTCGCATCCGCAACGGATGGCCGCCTCGGCGATCACCTCGTTTCCTTTCATTAATGTTATTTCTGCCATACTCGTTAGTTTTGTACGTTTTTCCTGTAGACGGTGATTACCGCGTCGGGGCATACCATGCCGCAGTTCGCGCACCCGATACATTCCCCCGGCCCTGTCATTTCCGAGTAATGGTATCCTTTCCCGTTGACTTCCCTGGCCAGGGACAATACCCCGGTGGGACACGCGACCACGCAAAGGTTACATCCCTTGCACTTCTCCGTGTCCACGACGACAGCTCCTTTAAACTTTGCCATACCTGATAGATTATGATTGTAAATTAAAATAGCTTTTTCTCTTTGGATTTACTACGCGAACCCGGGATAAAATTAGAGATTAACCACGGGGCGCGCAAAATCTTTATGGAATATTAGTAAATAATCCGTTCTGTTCACCACTCGGGGGGTAGTCAAGGCGAAAACGCGCGAGCCTGTCGGCCAGCTCCCCGACGCGTTCTAACCCGAGACGGGAGACGCACGCGCGCACGCCGGGACGCGTCGAGCCGGCGTCGCGTAACGGGATCGCCGACACGCCGTAGTAAAGCAGTCGACGCGTCAATTCCCCGCCGCTCGTCCCCGGGTCGGTGAAGGTGAAGTAGAAACCGTCGGCGAGCGGTTGGCCGAGATCCTGGTCGTACACCAGGCGGAAGCCCCGCGCGAGGAGTAATTCCTTGACCGCCCGTGCGCGGCGCGCGTATTCCCTCGTTCTCTCCGCGATGTCGAGACGTCCCTCGTTGGCGGCCTCGAGGATGGCGCGCGCGGCGTGCTGCACCGAGTGTGTCGTCCCCGACGAGAGGGTATATATGAGGCGGTTCACGAACGTGTAGCCGATCGTCCCGTCGCCCCCGAAGCGTTCCTGGAGATCATCGTGGTGACGGTGGTAGAGCGCGTCCGAGATGCAGGCCAATCCCAGCCGTTGCCCCGCGTAACTGAAGACTTTCGAGGCGGAGATGATCGTGATAAAGTTCTTCGCGTAACGACCGACGGTCGGCTGGAAGGGCGGCTCGCCCGGTCGCGACAGATCCACGCGCGCGTCCATCCCGAAATACGCCAGGTCCTCGAGCACGATCGCGTCATGCTTGTCGGCCAGCTCCCCGATCATCGCGAGCTCCTCCCCCGCGAGGCACACCCACGCCGGGTTGTTCGGGTTGCTGTACAGGATCGCGGCGACGCGTCCCCCCTCGAGGTATTCCTCGATCTTTTTCCCCAGGCGCTCGCCCCGGTAGTCGTGAAGGTCGAACGCCGCGTAGGGCTTGCCGATGACCCGCATCTGGTTTTTTTGCACGGGGAAGCCCGGGTCGAGGAAGAGCACCGTGTCGCGCTCCTTCCGGCACGCCGTGACGAGCATGAAGGCGGCGAAACACGCTTGCATCGAGCCAACGGTGGGGATAATGCCTTCCGGCCGGACGTCGACGTCCATGAAATTTTTCACGAACCGCGCGGCCTCTTCTTTCAGCCCCGGGTCGCCCTCGAGCATGGGGTAAAATTGCGCGACGCCCGCCTCGAGGGCCTTGATCTCGGCCCGCGTGCCTTCCTCCGGCGGCGGCAGGCCCGGCACGCCCATCTCCATGCGTATGAAGCGCGTGCCCGTGGTGGCCTCGACGGAATTGACGACGCGCGTGATGTCGCGGATCGTGGCGTCTTCCATGTTTTTCACCCCGCAAGCCTCCAGGGCGTTATCAACGATTCGCGTGTCAACCAGGTTATTTGTCATGATAAACGTTCTCATTGTTATTCTTTGACGCGAGTTTACTAAAGATTTATCTCTCGCGCAACCAGAAATCTACTCGTTTGAAAGGGACGGGGCGATTTTACCCCCGTCGGGGGAAGCATCGCGACGCGTCGGCGCCACGGGCGCGCTCGCTACCGGGGAGCGTCAACGGGCGCCTGTCGCGCCCGTTCTCGCCCCGCTTGCGCTCGTCTCGCGGCGCTCGAGAGGGGCAACCGCGAGGCTCGCGGAGGGCACCGCGGCGCTCGCGGAGGGCACCGCGAAGCTCGCGGAGGGCTCCGCGGCGCTCGCGGACGGCACCGCGGCGCTCGCGGAGGGCCCCGCGGCGCTCGCGGACGACACCGCGGCGCTCGCGGAAGCGTGATATC
>JAITJA010000154.1 GCA_031279175.1 Odoribacteraceae bacterium | reverse complement strand
GACCTTGCGCTTGAACTTTAACTTCAAGATGTGGAGCTGGATGTAAAATAACTCCTCGAATTTCAGGCGGAAGAGCGCCGCGTCAAGCTGCCCGGGATTGTCCGGGAAGTGGACGGCATGGAGCGCGTCGTGGAGATATGGCAGGTGATATTGCCGGATGAACCAGGCGGGGAGCGTCTCGTTGATTCGTCCCTGTAGCCGCCGGAAGATGTTTGCCTGGATGTTGCTGATCGCTTTCGAGTTCAGGAAGCTCTTTTTCATCTTCTCGGTGGTGGGATAGAGGGCTTGCAGCCCGGCGGCGGGGTGCTCCTCGTCAAAGGGTTCTATTTCCGGGTGGACGACGTTCAGCTTATAATTAAAGAGTGTCGGTTTGCCGAAGATCACGTACTCCTTGTCGGGAGAGAAGCGTCCTGCCAGGTACTTGTATCCCTTGAACCAGACGAGCTCCAGCTCGCCCGTGCCGTCGTCGGCGATGGCGGTGGCGCGTTGCCTTGGTGGCTCTCCGACGATGGTAAAGCGGGAGATCCTGGCCTTGACCTGCACGTGCGGCAAGGACGCGGAGAGATCGGCGATGGAGTAGAAACGGGTGCGGTCGACGTAACGGTAGGGGATGTGATATAGCATGTCCTCGAACGTGCGCACCTCCAGTTCCTGCTCGAGGAGCGCCCCTTTCTTGTTCCCGACGTCGGGCAGGGTTCTTATATTCAGTTTATCTATCTCCACGACTCTTCATTTTGCCGGACGAAAGTAAAAAAAACCGTTGGCTTCGTTGAACGGGGCGGGAATAAATTTTACTTTCGCCGGCGATGAAAAGCAAACCAGATGAGAAATGATCTCTTTCAACGCTCCTTTTTCTCGCGCTTCCGCGGCAGGCGGGGATACGGGATACACTCCCCTTTCGCGTTCGACCTGATCGTGAATGTCATCCGGGAACGGGCGGGGTATTATGCCTTCCGGGAGATCGTCGTGCCGGAAGAGCGCGAGCGGTCGCGTTGTCAATTGCTCTTCCGCCTGGCGGAACGCGAGGGCTACCGGCGGGCGTTGCTCGTGGGGAGGGGGCGCGAGTTGCCGGCGCGTTACCTGTCGGCGGTCTCCCGGGAGATGCTCTTGCTGGACGACGGCGACGGAGGCTCTTGCTGGGAGCTGTTCCACGCCGGTAGGATGGAGCGGGAGCCATCCCGCGAGGAACTCGACAGCTGGCTGGAACGCCGCGACCGCGACCACTCGTGCGCGCTGATCAGCGATATTCGCTCCAACCGCTCGCTCTGGATGCATTTTCGCGCCAACGCCCGGGTCTCGATAGAGATGTCGCGCGACGCCCTCCTCTTCTTCAACCCCACCCTCCAGCCCGGCCATTACCTCATCTGAGGCGCGTTTCGGAAAAATCGGTTACCTTCGCGTCCTCGAAAGAAATAATAATAAATACAGTCAACGTGATTACAGTTTCAGGTTTAGAGATGCAGTTCGGGAAGCGGACGCTATTCAAGGAAGTCAACTTAACCTTCACCCCGGGGAATTGTTACGGGGTAATCGGCGCGAACGGGGCGGGGAAGTCCACGTTCCTGAAAATATTAAGCGGCGAACGGGAAGCCACGCGGGGAATGGTGACGTTAGGCCCCGGGGAGCGGCTGTCGGTATTGCAGCAAGACCACTTTTCGTACAACGAGTGCACGGTGCTCGAGACGGTACTGCGAGGGCACGAGCGCCTGTGGCAGGTGTCGCGCGAGAAAGAAGAGCTTTATGCCCGCCCCGACTTCTCCGACGCCGACGGGATGCGCGCGGCAGAGCTGGAAGAGCAATTCGCGGCGATGAACGGGTGGAACGCGGAGAGCGACGCGGCTAGCCTCCTGAGCGGCCTGGGCATCGGTGAGGCGCTGCACGGCATGTTAATGAAAGAGGTGAGCGGGAAAGATAGGGTGAAGGTGCTGCTGGCGCGCGCGCTGTTCGGTAACCCGGATAACCTGCTGCTGGACGAGCCGACGAATGACCTTGACCTCGAGACGGTGATGTGGCTCGAGAATTACCTTTCGAATTACGAGAACACGGTGCTGGTGGTGTCGCACGATCGCCACTTCCTCGACGCGACGTCCACGCGCACGGTGGACATCGACTTCGGTAAGGTGCAGATGTTCGCCGGGAACTATAGCTTCTGGTACGAGTCGAGCCAGCTGGCCCTCCGGCAGGCGCAGGCGAAAAATAAGAAGGCAGAGGAGAAGAAAAAAGAGCTGCTGGAATTTATCGCCCGCTTCAGCGCGAACGTGGCAAAGTCCAAGCAGACGACCAGCCGGAAGAAGATGCTTGAGAAGCTGAATATCGAGGAGATCCTCCCGTCGACACGGAAATATCCCGGTATCATCTTCACGCCAGCGCGAGAGGTAGGCGACCGGGTGCTCGACGCGCGGGGGCTGGGGAAGAGGAGCGAGAGCGGGTGGTTGTTTCGCGACGTGGAGTTCACGGTGGAACGAGGGGACAAGATTGTTTTCCTGTCGCGCGACCCGCGGGCGATGACGGCCCTGCTGGAGATGCTCGCCGGGAATATCGCGCCAGAGGAGGGGAGCTTCTCCTGGGGCGTGACTATCACGAGCGCGTACCTGCCGCTGGATAACACGGCTTTCTTCGAGACGGATATGACGCTGGTGGAGTGGCTCGGGCAGTACTCGGCAGACACGAGCGAGACTTTCCTCCGCGGCTTCCTCGGCAAGATGCTTTTCTCCGGGGAAGAGGTGTACAAGCGGGTGAAGGTACTGTCAGGAGGAGAACGGACAAGGTGCATGATCGCGCGGATGATGCTGGCGAACGCGAACGTGCTGCTGCTGGATTCCCCGGCGAACCACCTCGACCTGGAGTCTATCCAGGCCTTTAATAACACGCTGGTCGGGTTCAAGGGCATCGTGCTGATGAACTCCCACGACCACGAGTTTATACAGACGGTCTGCAACCGGGTGATCGAGCTGACCCCCTCGGGGATCATCGATAAGCGGGTGGATTTCGACGATTATATCCTGGACGAGCGGGTGAAGGAGCAGGTGAACAGGATGTGGAACGCCGGGTGAACCGCGTATAGAAAGACGACCGCTCCCCCGTGAATTACTCGCGGGGGAGCGGTCGTTTTACCGGTATGATCATTGTAACCGGCGTTGTCCGGCGCGCGAGTTATCCCCGCGTCGTCGTTCCCGCGTCCAACGCGGCGCACAGTTCACAGACGCGCACGATCAGCGCTACCGCTTTCTCCATCGACGGCACGGGGATGTACTCGTAGCGCCCGTGAGAGTTGTGACAGCCGTTCCCGATGTTCGGGGTCGGGAGACCCATGAATGAGAGACGCGACCCGTTCGTGCCGCCGCGAATGGGCACGATCAATGGCTCCACGCCCACCTCGAGCATTGCCTGTTTCGCGATGTCAATGACGTGATGCAGCGGCTCGAGCTTCTCTTTCATGTTATAATACTGGTCTCTCGTCTCGACCTCTACCGGCAGGTCGTGTTTCCCGGAAAGCTCCCGGGCGATCTTCTCGACCATGCTCTTTCTTTGTTCGAAGGCCTCCTTGTCGAAGTCGCGGATAAACATCTCGAGCACGGTCTCCTCCACCCCACCCTTGATAGCAAAGGGATGAAAGAAGCCCTCGTGACCGGAGGTTCGCTCCGGTGCATCCTTTTCCGGGAGGCTTTCCATGAACTCCCGGGCCACCTTAAGCGAGTTCACCATCTTGTCCTTGGCGTACCCCGGGTGGAAATTCCGTCCCTTGAAGGTTAACTTCACCGAGGCGGCATTAAAATTCTCGTACTCCAGCTCCCCCAGCTCTCCCCCATCGATCGTGTACGCGAAGGTTGCCCCGAAACGCTTCACGTCGAAATGGTCTGGGCCTTCCCCGATCTCCTCGTCCGGCGTGAAACAGACGGCAATTCTCCCGTGCTTGATCCCCGGGTTTCGCGCCAGGTAATCCATTGCCTCCAGTATCTCGGCGATCCCGGCCTTATCGTCCGCGCCCAGTAGCGTGTTACCGTCCGTCACCACCAGGTCGCTCCCGGCGTAGCGCGCTAATTCCGGGAAGATCGCCGGCGAGAGCACGTGGCCCTTCTCCTCGTTCAGGATGATCTCCTCCCCCCGGTACTGCTTGATCACCCGTGGCTTCACGTTTCTCCCGCTCGTGTCCGGGCTCGTGTCCAGGTGGGCGATAAACCCGATCGAGACGGCCTCCTTGCCCGCGTTGGAGGGGAGAAAACCCATCACGTAGCCGTTATCGTCTACCGACACGTCTTGCATCCCGATCTCCTCCATCTCCTCGCGCAGGAGGTACGCGAACTCCAGTTGCCCGGGCGTGCTCGGCGTCAGGCCGGTCTCCCGGTCCGATTGCGTGTGTATCCTCGCGTAGCGAATAAAGCGTTCAAGTACTGCCATGATAACAAGTATTAATAGGCGCGAGCAAAAAGTACCCGCTGGCTGGAGGGTTTCCCCGTGACCATGCACCTTCCCTCCTCCGCGGTGGCGTCCAGTGGGATGCAACGGATGGTTGCCTTCGTCTCCTCCTTCACCAGGGCCTCGGTCTCCGCGGTGCCGTCCCAGTGGCAGAGGAAGAAGCCGCCCTTCTCGTCGAGCAGCCTTTTGAACTCGTCGTAGGAGTCGACCCGCGTCGTCATCGCGTCGCGGAGGCGGGAGGCCTTCAGGTAGATGTTCTCCTGGATCTCGTCGAGCAGCCCGACGACGTGGCGCGCGATTCCCGCGACGGGCAACGTCTCCTTGGCCAGCGTGTCCCTGCGGAACACCTCGATCGTGTCGTGTTCGAGGTCGCGCTCGCCCATTGCCAGGCGTACCGGCACGCCTTTCAGCTCGTAGTCGGCAAATTTCCAGCCGGGTTTCTGCGTGTCCCGGTCGTCGAATTGCGCGGACACGCCCACCTCCCGGAGATCCTTCATGATCGCGTTTGCCCGCGCGCGGATGCGTTCCAGCCCGTCGTTGCCCTTGTATATCGGCACGATCACGACCTGCAACGGGGCCAGGCGCGGCGGTAATACCAACCCGTTGTCGTCCGAGTGGGCCATGATCAACGCCCCGATCAGGCGCGTGGAAACCCCCCAGGAGGTGGACCAGACTTGTTCGCGCGTCCCCTCCCTGGAGGCGAACGTCACGTCGAAGGCCCGGGCGAAGTTCTGCCCGAGGAAATGGGAAGTGCCGGCCTGTAACGCCTTGCCGTCTTGCATCAAGGCCTCGATCGTGAGCGTGTCCAACGCACCGGCGAAGCGTTCGGACTCGCTCTTGTGCCCGACGACTACCGGCATCGCCATCCATTTTTCGGCAAACTCGGCATATACTTTAATCATCCTGTCGGCCTCCTCCACGGCCTCCTCGCGGGTGGCGTGGGCCGTGTGCCCCTCCTGCCACAGGAACTCCGCCGTGCGCAGGAACAGCCGCGTGCGCATCTCCCAGCGCATCACGTTGGCCCACTGGTTGCACAGGATCGGGAGGTCGCGGTAGGATTGTATCCAGTTCTTGTACGTGTGCCAGATAATCGTCTCGGAGGTCGGGCGGATGACATACTCTTCTTCCAGCCGCGCTTCCGGATCGACGGTCACGCCGTTCCCTTCCGGGTCGTTCTTCAGGCGGTAGTGCGTCACCACCGCGCACTCCTTGGCAAAGCCCTCCACGTGGCTTGCCTCCTTGGAGAAGAAAGACTTGGGGATTAGCAGCGGGAAGTAAACGTTGCTGTGCCCGGTCTCCTTGAACATCGTGTCTAATTGTTGCTGTATCTTTTCCCACAGGGCGTAGCCGTAGGGCTTGATCACCATGCATCCCCTTACTACCGAGTTTTCGGCTAACCCGGCCTTTATCACCAGATCGTTATACCATTGCGCGTAATTCTCTTCTTTCGATGTTAAAAACTTTGCCATCTCTTTCATGTTTGACGTTAAACAGCGGCAAATGTAGATAAAAAAGGGATTCGTCGCGGCGAAAAGAGAGGGCGTGACCGGCGAATTCTCGCGAAAGGATCGGTGAAAAGGTCAACCTGATTGGCGAAAAGGTCAACGTTTCTGACGAAAGAGTCGACGCTTCCGACGATTTGGCGATCGTGAGAAAAGCTGTATATTTGCGCGTCGCGACACTCCCGCCGCGATAAATATCGCGAGAATGAAACGATACTGTTTGTTACTTCTATTGTTATTATCCGTTTTGCCACTCGCCGCGCGGAACGAGACCTGTTTGGTGTTAAATGCCGGGTGGCGTTTCCGTCACGATCGCGTCGGGGAGTGGCGCGCGGCCACCGTCCCCGGTACCGTCCACACGGACCTGATGGCCCACGGGCTAATCCCCGACCCGTTCTATCGCGATAACGAGCGGCTCGTGCAGTGGGTCGACAAGGTAAACTGGGAATATTCCCTCTCGTTCGAGCCGGGCGACTCGCTCCTCGCCCACGATCACCAGGAGCTGACTTTCGCCGGGATAGACACGTATGCTACCATTTTCCTGAACGACGAGAAGATCGGGGAGACATGCAACATGTTTCGCTCGTGGACGTTCGACGTGAAAGGACGGCTGCGCACGGGAGAGAACCGGCTGCTCGTCCGCCTCCACTCGCCCACGGCGCGGGGACAGGAGGAGATGGAACGATACGGGTTGCCCCTCCCCGCGTCGAACGATTACAGTCTCGCCGGTGGGATGGGCGACGCCCGGGTGAGCGTCTACACGCGCAAAGCGCCGTACCATTACGGGTGGGACTGGGGTCCGCGGCTGGTGACGTCCGGCATCTGGCGACCGGTGACGCTCGCGGGATGGGACGGGGCGCGCATTGATGACCTTTTTATCCGGCAACCGGAGGTGTCGGCGAGAAGGGCGCGCCTGGAGGCGGAAATCACGTGGCAGGTCGACGAGGCCGGGCCGCTGGTGATCGAGGTGGCGCGGGGAAACGAGGTGCTGGCGCGCCGGTCGGTTGAGGCTATTCGCGGCGAGAACCGCGTCGCGCTTCCCTTCGCGTTGAAGCATCCCCGCCTCTGGTGGAGCAACGGGCTGGG
Organism: Odoribacteraceae bacterium; assembly: GCA_031279175.1. Classification (GTDB taxonomy): domain Bacteria; phylum Bacteroidota; class Bacteroidia; order Bacteroidales; family Marinifilaceae; genus JAIRKS01. Next base: position 3,087 of record JAITJA010000154.1, on the reverse strand, counting down.
CGAACCCTTCATGTACGAGTTTACCGCCCGCGTGAAGCGCGACGGGAAGGTGATCGCCAGCCGGCGCGTCTCCACGGGAATCCGCTCGTTGCGGCTCGTTCGCGAGCGTGACGCGGCGGGAGAGAGCTTTTATTTCGAGTTAAACGGCGTGCCGCTCTTCGCGAAGGGGGGGAACGTGATCCCGGGGGATAGTTTCCTGCCGCGGGTCACGCGGGAACGCCACGAGCGACTCGTTCGCGACGCCGCGCTGGCGGGGATGAACATGCTGAGGGTGTGGGGCGGCGGGGTATACGAGGATGACGCGTTCTACGAGGCGTGCGATCGTCTCGGGATCATGGTTTGGCAGGATTTCATGTTCGCTTGCGCGATGTACCCCGGCGACGCGGCGTTTCTCGATAACGTGAGGCAGGAGGTCGTCGACAACGTGAAGCGCCTGCGGAATCACCCGTGTATCGCGCTCTGGTGCGGGAATAACGAGGTAGACGTGGCATGGGCGCGATGGGGGTGGCAAGGCGGGTACGCGTCGGGAGAACGGGAGCGGGTGTTCAAGGATTACGTGGCACTGGCGCACGAGTTGTTGCCTCGCCTCGTGGATAGCCTCGCGGGCGGGGTTGGTTACTGGCCCTCGTCGCCGATGTCCGGGGATGCCGTGGGGGCGCACGAGACGCGCCCGGGTACCAGCGGCGATAATCACTACTGGGGCGTGTGGCACGAGTCTCGGCCTTTCGAGGAGTTCGAGGAGAACGTGGGGCGCTTCATGAGCGAGTACGGCTTCCAGTCGTTCCCGGAACTGCTCACTGTGGGGTCGTACGCGCTCCCGGGGGAGGATTACGACATCGAGTCCGACGTGATGAAGGCCCACCAGCGGAGCGCTATCGGCAACCGGCAGGTGCGCCATTACATGGAACGCGATTATGTTGTCCCGGGAGATTTCGAGCAGTTCCTTTACATGAGCCAGGTGTTACAGGCGAAGGCGACGCGGGCGGCATTCCACGCGCATCGCCGGAACATGCCCTATTGCATGGGATCGCTGGTGTGGCAACTCAATGACTGCTGGCCCGTGGCGAGCTGGTCGACGATAGATTATTATCATCGCTGGAAGGCGGCGCATTACGCGGCGCGGGATGCCTGCAAGCCCGTGATCGTCTCGCCAAGAAAGATGAATGACGGTGTGGAGTTGTGGGTGGTGAATGATTTGCAGCACGGCTTCCCGGCGACATGTCGCGTGGAGTTGAAGGACTTCGCGGGGCGGACGCTGGGTACGCGAGAGATGAGGTGTAGCGTGAAGGCGAATGCCTCGGGACGGGTGGCCGCGTGGTCGCGCGAAGAGCTTCTCGATGGGGCGGACGCGCGGGAAACGTTTGCCGTGATCACCCTTCTCCGGGATGGGGAGTTGCTGGACGAGCAGCATCTTTATTTTACCGCGATGAAGGAGGCTCGCCTCCCGGCTGACCCGCGCGTTACCGTGGAAGGGGTCGAGCGGGAGGGGCGGCATTACCTGCGCGTGGCTGCCGACGCGCTGGCGCTTGACGTGCTGTTTTACTTGCCCGGCGAGGAGTTGCACCTCTCGGATAATTATATAGACCTCGTCCCCGGGCAATCCCGGGAGATTGAAATAATCCGGCCAACGGGGGATTTCGACGCATCACGCGTCCGCGTCCGTCACGTGGCCATGTAGCATGATTTAATAATTAATACGTTAAACAATGAAGAAGAAGAAGTTTAATTTGCTGTTTTTGCTCGCGATGATGGGCCTCGTCATCGCTTCCCGCGACGCGGGGGCACAGGAGGAGGTGAATGTTGTACCGCGTCCGACCATGTCGCGCGTGGAGAAAGGCAATTTCTTGCTGACTCCCAGCACGGTGATTAACGTGACGGGCGGGGCGGAGATATTACCTGCCTGCCAGTTGTTCTCTAACTTGCTGGCGCGATCTCTCGGCACGCCATTCGAGATCAAGCAGGGAAAGAGAAACCTCAAGAAAGCGATTAATGTCTCCGTGGATACTACCCTCGGCGAGGAGGCTTACGCGTTAACCGTGCGGGAGAAGTCAGTAGATATCCGGGGAGGAAGCGCGCGGGGCGTGTTTTACGCGTTCCAGACGCTACGCCAGTTGCTGCCCGTCGGGATCGAGAAGAGTAACGCTGTCGCGTCACTGGCGCTCCGTTGCGTCACCATCGAGGATAAGCCGCGCTTCGCGTACCGGGGGATGATGCTCGACGTGTCGCGCCACTTTTTCCCGGTGGAGGACGTGAAGACGTTTATCGACATGCTGGTGCTGCATAAGATCAATCGCTTTCACTGGCATCTGACAGATGACCAGGGATGGCGCGTGGAGATCAAGAAATACCCGCTTCTGACGGAGGTGGGAAGCAAGCGCGACGAGACGGTAATCGGCAAGAATACCGGGAAGTACGACGGCATCCCGCACGGGGGATTCTACACGCAAGAAGAGATCAAGGAGGTCGTGCAATACGCCACCGAGCGCTATATCACGGTGATTCCCGAGATCGAGCTTCCGGGACACGCCACCGCCGCGCTGACATCGTATCCCTCGCTGGGATGCACGGGTGGGCCGTACAAGGTAGCCACCTGGTGGGGCGTGTTCGACGAGGTCTTCTGTGCCGGCAAGGAGGAGACGTTCACCTTCCTCGAGGGAGTGCTGGAGGAGGTCCTCGCGCTGTTCCCGTCGGAATACGTGCATATCGGCGGTGACGAGTGCCCGAAGAAACGGTGGAAGCAATGCCGCGCGTGCCAGGCGCGTATCAAGGAGGAAAAGCTGGCGGACGAGCACGAGTTGCAGAGCTATTTCGTGAAACGAATCGAGCGGTTTCTCAACTCCAAGGGCAGGAAGCTGATCGGCTTTGACGAGATACTCGAAGGCGGTATCTCCCGGACAGCTACCGTGATGTCATGGCGCGGCACGAAGGGAGGCATCGAGGCGGCCCGGCTGGGCAACCAGGTAGTGATGTCGCCCAACTCGCACGCCTATTTCGATTATTACCAGTCGAAGGACACGAAGAACGAGCCTTACGCGATCGGGGGCTTCGTGCCGCTGGAGAAGGTGTACGAGCTGAACCCGACGGAAG
>JAITJA010000114.1 GCA_031279175.1 Odoribacteraceae bacterium | reverse complement strand
GTTTTTTCTCGTCCCGACGGTGCTGAGGAGTGAAGGCCCCGCGTTTTTCGCGCTGCCACAAGAGGAAATACGGGAGACGCGAAAGGTAGATTATCCCCGGCGATCTTCCTCCCCGACGTACCGCCGCCCGTCGCGGCCCGCCCCCGTCGAGTTGAATAGTGCCGACAGCGCGACATTAGTCAAGATCAGGGGTATCGGCCCCTACTACGCCTCCCGTATCCTGCAATACCGGGAGCGGCTGGGAGGATTCCACAGCGCGACCCAGCTAAAAGAGTTAAACGCGAAATACCTCGTCGTCGATTCCCTGCTCCCCTTCCTCACCGTCGACGCCTCGTTGATCCGCAAGCGGGATATCGACACGATGAGCTTTACCACCCTCCTCCGCCACCCGTACCTGGAATACGAGGACGTCACGCTGATCTTTGACGCGAAACGCGCGGGAGGAGGACGAATCTCTTACTCCCTGCTGGAAGAAAAGAAAGTGCTCCCACCGCGCACGCTGAAAAAGATTAAACCCTATTTCTTGTGATAACGCCGCGATCGCGCGGGTAAATTCATGACACGATGAAAAAAACCATTATTATTACCCTGTCAACACTGCTGCTCCTGGCCGGCGCGCTGGTCGTCATCCCCTTCTTCTTCCAGGACGATATACGCCGCTTGATCGAAAATCAATCCTCCCGCTACCTCCGCGGGCGGCTCTCCATCGGGAAGATGAAGATGAACATGTTCGAGAACTTCCCCAACCTGAACGTCACCCTGACCGACGTGATGCTCGCGGGGGCGGGCGGGGAGAATGACACGCTGCTGCTCGTCCCGCGCTTCGAGGCGTCCGTCAACCTGAAATCGCTCGTCGTCGGTGACGAGATCATCATCAACAGGATCCTGCTGGACAGGGCGCGCCTCTCCCCGGGCGTGGACGCGGGCGGCAGGGCGAACTGGGATATCCTCGTCGTCGACGAGGGGAACGAGGGGAACGAGGGGAACGAGGGAGCCGAGGGATCCGGGGGGGACGGTGGGAAAGGCGAAAGCTCCATCCGCCTGCACAGCGTCGCGATCGAACGCCTCTCGCTCGCGTACAGTGACGTGCCGGGAGACCTGCACGCCGGGGTAGAAGAGCTATCGCTCTGGTCGCGCGGCAACTTCTCGGGGACAAACGCGCTCCTGGAACTGCGCCTCCAGTCGCGGGGCATCCTCCTCCGCGCGGGGAACGTCGCGTGGGTTAATCGCCTCGACCTCGACGGGGAAGCTACCATCGAGGCCAACCCGGGCGCCCTTGCCCTCGAGATCAAGCAGGGGGATTTCCGCCTGAACGACCTGGCGCTGCGCCTCGCGGGAAGCATCGCCGCGACCGACGCCGGTTATCTCCTCGACCTGTCGGCAGAGGCCCCCGGTAGCCGCTTCGAGGAGCTGGCAGCGTTAGCGCCACCGGAATATCGCGCGCTCCTCGCCGGGGCCACCACCACCGGCACTTTCCGTCTCCGCGCGACCGCGAAAGGAGAATACCGCGAGGATCATCTCCCCGCCCTCGACCTGCAGCTCGCCGTCGCGAACGCCAGCCTCAAGTACCCCGACCTCCCCGGCTCCATCGAGCAGATCAACCTCGACCTGCGCGTCGAGAATCCCGGCGGGAGCGTCGCCGCCACGATCATGGAGATGAACAAGCTATCCCTCGTCATCGCCGGGAATCCCCTCGAGGCCTCTCTCCGCGCGACGAACCCTGAAGACCTGCAATTCAGTGGCGCGATCCGCGGGACAATCCTCCTCGAGAGCCTGCAACGGGCACTCCCGCTCGACGGGATGACCATCGAGGGATTACTCTCCGCGAACCTCGCCGTCAGCGGGAAGTACGAGCACGTCGAGAAGGGGCAACACGAGAAGCTCGTCGCCAGCGGGCAACTCTCCGTGAAGGATTTCCTCCTCAAGAACGAGCAGTTCCCCGGCGGCGCGGCCATCCAGTCCGGCAAGATCGACGTCGCGCCCACCCGCCTGAAGTTCTCGGGCTTCCAGGTCAAGATCAACTCGTCGGACGCGCGGCTCGACGGGCAGCTCGACAATTACTTGCCCTACCTGTTCAAGGGCCAGCCGCTGGAGGGTAGCTTTACCCTCGCCTCCTCGCTCCTCGACCTGAACGAGCTGTACGGGGGAAGCTCCGGCAGCCAGGACGCTACCACTACCGCCGCGACAGTCGTCGAGGTGCCCGCTAACCTGAACCTCGCGCTCGACGCCCGCGTAAATACCTTGCTCCTCGGCGAGCTTGTCGTCAAGAATATCAGCGGACAGGCGCGGACAAACGCCGGGGTAGCCGCGCTGAAAGGGCTCAACATGGAGCTACTGAACGGGCAACTCTCCCTCGACGGGACGTATAACGCGGCGGACGTCTCCAACCCCGCTATCGACTTCCGCGCGCGGGCCGTCAACATCGACCTCGACGAGGCATACCACTCCTTCTCGTTCGTGCGGGAAGCCTTCCCCATGGCCCTGCACTGCCGCGGGAAGGTCTCTGCCGTCACGCGTCTCGCCGCGCGCCTCGACCAGGAGATGGCCCCCGTCATGACGACCCTCGACGGGGGGGGGACGCTCTCCATCGCCGACGTCCTCGTGAATGGCAATCCCGCGCTCGACCAGCTGGCCCTCCTGCTCCACAACGAGGAGATCAGCCGGTTGAAGGTCTCGAACCTCGACGTGCGCTTCCAGGTGGAACGGGGAAATCTCTCCGTGGAGCCATTTACCACGCGCCTCGCCGGCTTCCCCGCCACCATCAGCGGCAAGCAGAGCGTCACCGGGGAAATGGATTACACCCTCTCCGTGAATATCGACCGCGCCCGCTTCGGGAAAGATATCGAGAAACTCCTCGCGCCACTCCCCGGGTCGGCCAACATCAAGAACGTCGACGTGGACGTTAACGTCGGCGGGACGCTCGCCAAACCCACCTTCGCGCTCGACCTGTCGCGGGTCATGAAGACCGTCGAGAAGGCCGTCGTCGACCAGGCCAAGGAGAACATCCAGAAGGAGGCGCTCAAGGGACTGGAAAAACTATTCAAGAAGAAATAACACCGGAGATGCGCGCCCGTAGACTACTCCTCCTCGCGTTGCTCCTCGCGGCGGCGACGCCCATCCTCGCGCGGCAGGATTCAACGCGAATGCTCGAGGAAGTCATCGTCCGCGGGCGCCAGGCACGCCAGGAGATCCTCCCCGTGCAACTCCTCGCCGGGGAGGAGCTCCGTCGCCTCGGCGCGTACTCCGTTGCCGACGCCGTCCGTTACTTCTCCGGCGTGCAAGTCAAGGACTACGGCGGCATCGGCGGACTGAAAACCGTCAACATCCGCGGCATGGGAAGCCACCACGTCGGCGTTTTCTACGACGGGATAGAACTGGGGAACGCGCAAAACGGCGCCATCGACCTCGGGCGCTTCTCGCTCGACAACATGGAGGCCGTCACCCTGTACAACGGGCAGAAAAGCGCCATCCTCCAAACCGCGAAAGACCGCGCCTCCGCGAGCGCCATCTACATGACCGCCCGCCGCCCCTCCTTCGAGGCCAGCAAACGTTACAATCTCAACCTCGCCATCAAGGCCGGGTCATTCTCGACCATCAACCCGTCGATTCTCTGGGAACAACGGGCCAGCGAACGCCTCTCCCTCTCCATCAGCGCCGAGTACCTCTACACCTCCGGCAAGTACAAGTTCTCCTACGCCCGTAAAAACGGCTACGACACCACCGAAACGCGGCAAAACGGCGACGTGCGCGCCTCCCGGGCCGAGGCCGCCATCCACGGGAAGATCAACCGCGGAGAGTGGAGCGCGAAACTCTATTATTACTACTCCGAACGCGGGTACCCCGGCGCATCCGTCCGCGAAGAACCGGGGAAATTCAAGCACCAGGACAGGCAATGGGACGATAATCGCTTCCTACAGGCTACGCTACGCCTACATCCCACCGCGCGCTACAGCCTCGCGGCAAACGCCAAGTACGCCCGCGATTACCTCCACTACCTCTCCGACCCGCGCCTCGACGTTACCACGATGTACGTCAATAATCACTACCTCCAGCAGGAGGCATACCTCTCGCTCGCGCACCTCTTCTCCATCTCCCCGCGCCTCGACGTCTCGCTCGCCAACGACATGCAATACAACACCCTCTCCGCCGACCTCGTCGACTTCGCGCGCCCCGACCGCTACCAGCTCCTCTCCGCCGCCACCCTCTCCATCGAGATCAACCGCCTCAAGTTACAAGCAGGAATCCTGCACGTCCTCGTCAGCGACAAAGCGCGCGGGAACGCCAACACCGCGACAAAACACCTCTTCTCTCCCTCCATCGTCGCGTCGCTGGAGGCGCGCCCGGGCGTCACCACCCGCGCCTTCTACAAGCAATCATCGCGCCTCCCCACCTTCAACGACATGTATTATACCTTCATCGGGAACAAAGAATTACAACCCGAGCACACCGCGCAGCTGAACGCCGGCGTCACCATCACCCGCCGTCTCCGCGGCATCCTCCTCGACGCGCGCGTCGACGCGTATCTCAACCGCGTCAAGAACAAGATCATCGCCATGCCCACCTCCAACCAGTTCCGCTGGACCATGATCAACTTCGGGCGCGTCGACATCCGCGGCGTCGACCTCTCCGCCCGCCTCCTCTCCCGCCTCGGGGAGATCGAGATCGCGCCCCGCGTCACCTACTCCTACCAGCGCGCGCGCGACCTCTCAGACCCCGGCAGCCAGTGGTATGGCGGGCAGATCCCCTACATCCCACGCCACGCCGCATCGCTCGTCGCCGGGTGCGCGTACCGCTCCTGGAGCTTCAACTACAGCTTCATCTACACCGGGGAACGATACGAGTCCGTCGCCAACACCCCGGAGAATCACGCCCAACCTTGGTACACGCACGACGCCGGGATATCATGGACCACCCGCGCCGGACGGGCAGCCGCGCGCCTCACCGCCGAGGTCAACAACCTCCTCGACCAGCAATACGAGGTCGTCAGGTGCTATCCCATGCCCGGGACAAGTATTAAAATCAAACTCAACATCTCCCTCTAACACATGAAACACCATCTCCTCCTGCCCATCCTCCTCCTCCTCGCCACCGCCGCCTGCCGCCAGGACGAACCTACCCCTCCCTCCTCATCCACCACCGTCGCGCCCGGCGCGAACGGCCCCGTCAAGGGATTCTTCCTGCTCAACGAGGGAAACATGGGCGCGAACAAGGCCTCCATCGACTATTTCGACTACGCGTCCGGCACCTATACCCGCGACATCTACCCCGGGCGAAACCCCGGCGTCGTCAAGGAGCTCGGCGACGTCGGAAACGACATACAGATCCACGGCAACAAGCTCTACGCCGTCATCAACTGCTCGCACTTCGTCGAGATCATGGACCTGCACACCGCCCGCCACGTCGCACGCGTCTCCATCCCCAACTGCCGCTACATCGCGTTCAAGGGAGACCGCGCCTACGTCAGCTCCTACGCCGGACCCGTCCAGCTCGACCCGAACGCCCGCCTCGGCTACGTCGCCCGCCTCGACACCGCCCGCCTCGACGCCGGCGTCCTCGACACTTGCGTCGTCGGCTACCAGCCAGAGGAAATGGCCATCACCGGCAACAAACTCTACGTCGCCAACTCGGGCGGCTACCGCGCGCCAAACTACGACCAGACAATCTCCGTCATCGACCTCGAAACATTCAAGGTCGTCAAGACAATCACCGCCGGCATCAACCTCCACCGCCTCGAGCTCGACAATCACGGCTACCTCTACGCCTCGTCGCGCGGCAATTACCGCGACGTACACTCCAAGACATACGTCATCGACACCCGCTCTGACCTCGTCACCGCCGTCCTCGACCTCCCAAACAGCGACATGACGCTCCGCGGCGACTCGCTCTACATTTACAGCGCCGAGTGGAGCCAGCTCGCGAATCGCCACGCCATCTCGTACGCCATCCTCGACACCCGCTCGCGACAGGTCGTCTCCCGCTCGTTCATCACCGACGGCACCGACAAGTTGATCCAAACACCCTCTTGTCTCGCCGTCCACCCCGTCACCGGGGAAATCCTCGTCGCCGACGCCAGGGATTACATCACTCCCGGCGCGCTCTATTGCTTCTCGCCAGGCGGGAAACTCAACTGGAAAGTACCCGTCTCCACCGAATCCTCCGCCGTCACCACTGGCGACATCCCCTCCCGTATCGTCTTCACCCGCGTCGCCCTCGAACCGCTCGACACTTTCCAGTAGTTGGAAAACCTGTCGCGGCCACGCGAGAGCCTTTCCGCGCGTTGAAACACGCGCCAGGGCGCGCGCGAGGGTATTCCCATGTATCTTGGAACGCGGTCGCGCTCGCCCGAGGGCATTCTAAAATATTTTAACGCGCGGCAACCTCCCCGCGACCGACATTCCCAACAGTTGGAAAACGTCTCGCGCGCCCGCGACTACATCCCAAGACACCTTTACTACCCCTCGCGTGCAAGCCACCGCGCGTTAAAATATTTTAAAACACCCTCGCGCTCCCGCGACAGCATTTTCCAACAGTTGGAAACCTTCTCGCGGCAGCGCGAGAGACTTTCCAACTGTTGGAAACCCTGTCGCGGGCGCGCGAGAGACT
>JAITJA010000104.1 GCA_031279175.1 Odoribacteraceae bacterium | reverse complement strand
CGCGAGAAGCTTTCGCAAAATCGCGAAACCGTCTCGCGAGTTCGCGAGAAGCCTTCGCGAAATCGCGAAACGGTCTCGCGAGTTCGCGAGAAGCCTTCGCGAAACGTCAGGCGATGACGCCCCCGCCGACAAGGTCTTCGTCTTCGTAGATGACGGCGCTTTGTCCTGGCGCGATGGCGCTCGCGGGTTGGTGGAAAAGTACTTGGATATTCTCCCCGTCGGGGAACAGCGTGGCGGGGATGGCCGGGGAGCGGTAGCGGACCTTGACGGTGGCTTGTTGCCCGGGCGTGATGGTGGGATACTTGACGAGATTGACGCGCTCGACGAGCAGGCGAGTGGCTTGCAACTCCTCCCGCGTGCCGAGCGCGACACTGTTCGCTGAGGCGTCGATGGCGGTGACGAACACCGGCTTTCCCAGTGCTATACCGAGATGTTTTCGTTGGCCGATGGTGTAATTCGGGTATCCCTGGTGCGTCCCGAGGATGTTTCCCTTGCTATCGACGAACGGCCCGGGTGGGTACCGGCGGGCAAAGTCGGGGACTTCCCGCGCGAGGAACTCGCGGTAATTGTTTCCCGGGATGAAGCACGTTTCCTGGCTTTCCTTTTTCTTGGCGAGCAACTGGAGGCCGCGTTTCGCGGCGATATCGCGCACGTTGGTTTTCGCGAGCGCGCCGAGCGGGAATAGTGTCCTGGCGAGAAGCTGGCTGGTGAGCGGCCACAAGAAATAAGACTGGTCCTTGGTGGCGTCGAGGCCGACGCGCAGGTAATGTCGCGTCCCGTCGCGGGCGACGCGGGCGTAGTGCCCTGTGGCGATATACTGGCAGTCGAGGCTGTCGGCCATCTCGATGAGCTTTCCCCACTTGACAAGCGCGTTGCACTGGACGCATGGGTTGGGCGTGCGCCCGTCGAGGTACTCGCCGATGAAATCGTTGATGACGGTTTGGCGGAAATAGTCGCGCAGGTCGAGGATGTGATGCGGGAATCCCATTTGTTCGGCCGCGGCCTTTGCCTCGAAGATGGCGTTGACGTTGCAGCACCCGCTTTGCTTTTCCATGCAGGCGGTGGCGATCTGGTCGTGCACGCGGTAGGTGACTCCCTCGAGTCGGTATCCCTGTTCCTTGAGGAGGATGGCGGCAACGGTGCTGTCGACGCCGCCGCTCATGGCGACGAGGACGCGGGGGGGGGCGGGGGTGACGACGGGCCGCGAGGGCATGTAGCACGCCTGGCTCCGGTAGTCGTCGCGGGGAGAGTCGTCTGGCGGTTCGACGAGCGGTTGGCTGGTGTTGATGGCGAAGTGGATATACTTTATTGTTTTTCCCCTCGCGAGCCACTGTTGCTCGTAAAAGGTGGTGAGCCGCCGGGCGTGATCCTGCCGGTTTCCGGCGTGCAGGTCGTCGGTCTGCTCGATGATCTCGAGACCGTTGACGGCGATCAGCGCGAGTGTGTAGTGATAGAGGAAATGGCTGTCGGTCTTCAGGTGGAGCGTTGCCCCCGGTCGCGCGACCCGCCCGTACAAGTGCAGGAATCGCGCGCTTGTCAGTCGTCTCTTGACCTTCTGCATCTGTGGGTCGGGGAACGTGATCCATATTTCGTCGATCTCCCCCGGTGCGAAGAGTTGCTCGAGCTCCTCGACGCGGGCGCGAATAAAGATCGCGTTGTGCACCCCCCCGGCGATGGCGGCGGTGGCGCCACTCCACAGGCGCGCACCCTTGACGTCGATGCCGATGAAATTCCTCCCGGGGAACTCCCGCGCCAGGCCGACGGTGTATTCTCCCTTCCCGCAGCCGATCTCGAGGGTGACGGGATTGTTGTTGCCGAAACGGGCGGCCCATTGCCCGCGCGTCCCGTTGCCGTCGCGGAGTTGCTCGCGCGAGGGTTGCACGACATTTGCCATGCGTTCGAGTTCGGCGAATTTGGCGAGTTTATTCCTTCCCATGCACTTGTATGCCGATAGAGGTGATTGCTTTTAATTCTTTTTGCCGCATCCAGTGGCGCACGTCGAGGCGGTATTTCCCTGGCGCGTCGACCTCGAAGGGGGTTTCGAGCGCCCGGGCGACCGTTTTGATGATGGAACCTTTTCCTGTCCATTGCCCCTTGTCGTCGGCCAGGCGGAAATCCGCGCGTTCTTCCGCGAGCCACAGTCCGTCGCGCGAGAGCGAGACGAGACAGGAGAGATTCGCGTGGTCGAGGTCTACCGTGTGGCGGAGGAACAGGGTGACGGCCAGCGGCCCGGCGGACGACGCGTCGAGGAGGAAAGAGACCGGGTCGTCCCTGTCCCAGCGCTCGCCGGGGAAATCGCGGAACTCCTCGAGTACCGGTCGCGGCCCGGTAGCGTGGCAACCGAACAAGAGCAGGAGGAGGGGGAGCGCCAGCCGTTTCATCCCTGTTGCACGAGAGTCATGACGCGTAGCAGGTTTCCTCCCCATAATTTCTCGAGATCCGCGGGGGTATAGCCGCGACGGAGCAGCTCGATGGTCAGGTTGGGCAACTCGTTGGCGGCGCGGCAGCCGGGTAGCGATTGCACGTCGTCGCCGTCGAAGTCCGTGCCGATGCCGACGTGGTCAATGCCGACGAGACGAACGACGTGGTCGACATGGTCGGCAGCGTCGTGGATGGTTGCCTTCCCGCCCCTGGCAAGGAAATGATTGTAAAGACAGACGTGGACGACGCCACCATTGGCCGCGAGTGCCTTGAGCTGCTCGTCGGTGAGGTTGCGGGGATGATCGCGCAGGGCGCGCGCGGAGGAGTGGGAGGCGATGACGGGATGCCGGCTGGCGCGGAGCGCGTCGCGGAAAGAGTTTTCGTCGACGTGCGAGACGTCGATGATGATCCCCAGGCGGTTCATCTCGCGGACGACCTCCCGCCCGAAGTCGCTCAGCCCGCCGTGCTCGGGTTTGCCCCCGGCGGCGTCGCAGATATCGTTGCTGCTGTTGTGGCAAAGCGTGATGTATGTCACCCCGGCCTCCTTGAAACGGGCGAGATTGCCGAGATCCTTCCCGATGGCGTACCCGTTCTCGATGGCGAGGAAGAGCGCCTTTTTCCCCTCTCGCTTGAGACGGGCGACGTCTCCCGGCGAGCGGGCGATGGCGAGCGCCCCGGGATGCCGTTGTACTTGTCGCTCGATCTGTTGGAGGATGGCGGCGGCGGTCTCGACTGCTTCTCCCGACGAGATGTCGTCGCGCTTGCCCTGCGGGAGATAAGCGACCATGCAGACGGCGTCGACCAGCCCTTCCCGCATCTTCGGGAGGTCGACTTTCACCTCCTCGTGACGCTCTCCGAAGTCGAAGCCGGGGGAGAACTTCATCGGGGTGTCGCAATGAGAGTCGATGACGATGGCGCGGGCGTGTACCTCCCTGGCCTGCTTGAAGAGTCGCGCCTCGTCGACGAAGAAACGGAATAGCTTCTCCATCTCCTCGTTGTCGAGGGGCGGCGTGCGCTCCGGGTGCCACTGGACGCTGAAGACGCGGTAGTAAGGCATCGCCTCCATCGCCTCGATGACGCCATCCGGCGCGACGGCAGTGGGGGTGAATCCCGGCGCTACCTCCCGTATGGCCTGGTGGTGGAAAGAGTTCACGATGACGGTCTCCCGCCCGAGGAGGTTGAAGAGCGTCGAACCCGGCGCGACGCGTACGGAGTGCGAACCGTGGCCGGTAGTCATCTCCTGCCTGTGCTTTAGACACCCGGGCACTTGCGAGGGGAGGTCCTGGTAATTCTTTCCCCCGAAGGCGATGTTGACGAGCTGGTGGCCGCGGCATATCCCGAAGATAGGCACTTGCCGGTTGGCGGCGCTCCGTGTCAGGAGCAGCTCGTAACGATCCCGCGCCACGTTTACCCCTCCCAGCCCCGGGACCGGCTCCTCGCCACTGTATAGCGGGTTGACGTCCCCGCCACCGCTGAGCAGTAGCCCGTCGAGCCGCGCGACGATCGCTTGTAACGCCGCCGCGTCCTGCATGGTGGGGACGAGCAAGGGGATACCACCGGCGCGCGCGACGGCGCGGACATAGTCGTCGTGTATGCAAGAAGCTCCATCGCTGAAATTGGCGGAGATGCCGATGAGCGGCCGGTCGGTCGCCGGGATACTCGCGTCAGAGATCTGCTGCAGATGTAGCAGGTCTGCCGGGTAAAGGGGGGTGTTCATGAGGTATATTAATAATAAGGTGATCATTTTATTTCGCGCCCTGTCGCCGCGCGGGAGGCGGTGCTTGTGGCGTGCACGAAGATAAGCCGAAAAACACTACATTTGCAACTCGTTCCGAGTAATAAATAATAAAACTAACACATGACTGATTTTAAACGAACTCTGGTGACCGCGGCACTGCCGTACGCTAACGGCCCCGTGCATGTCGGACACCTCGCGGGAGTGTACGTGCCGGCAGATATCTACGCCCGCTACCTGCGGCTAAAAGGAGAAGAGGTGCTCCTCGTCGGGGGCTCCGACGAACACGGCGTGCCGATCGCGATCAAGGCGAGAAAAGAGGGCGTCGCGCCGGGGGATATCATCGACCGGTATCATCACATGATAAAAGAGTCGTTCGCCGGGCTGGGAATATCCTTCGATATCTACTCGCGAACCAGCTCGAGCACTCACCGCGACCTCGCCTCCGCCTTCTTCAAGAAGCTCCACGACGAGGGGAAGTTCGTCCAACGCTCCTCCATGCAGTTCTACGACGAGCAGGCCGGGCAGTTCCTCCCCGATAGATATATCACGGGCACTTGCCCGCACTGTGGCAACGAACGCGCCTACGGCGACCAGTGCGAGGCCTGCGGCACCAGCCTTAACGCTACCGACCTGATCCATCCCCTCTCCGCGATTACCGGTAACGCGCCGGAACTGAAGGAGACTACACACTGGTACCTGCCTCTGGATGACTACGAGGCGTGGCTCAAGGAGTGGATACTGAAAGAACACCCGGAGTGGAAACCTAACGTGTACGGGCAATGCAAGTCGTGGCTCGATAGCGGGCTGCAACCCCGCGCCGTCACGCGAGACCTCGACTGGGGCATCCCGGTACCCCTCGACGGCTGCGAGGGAAAGGTGCTCTACGTGTGGTTTGACGCCCCGATAGGCTATATCTCGGCGACCAAGGAGCTGACCCCGGAATGGGAAACTTACTGGAAAGATCCCGAGACGCGGATCGTTCACTTTATCGGGAAGGATAATATCGTCTTCCATTGCATTATCTTCCCCGCCATGCTGAAGGCCGAGGGCTCTTATAACCTGCCGGATAATGTCCCCGCTAACGAGTTCCTCAATCTCGAGGGAGAGAAAATCTCGACCACCCGCGACTGGGCGATATGGCTGCACGAGTATCTCGTCGATTTCAAGGATAAACAGGACGTGCTCCGCTACGTGCTCGCCGCGATCGCCCCGGAAACGAAGGATAGCGATTTCACGTGGAAGGATTTCCAGGCGCGAAACAATAACGAGCTGGTCGCTATCTATGGCAATTTCGTTAACCGCGCGCTGGTGCTGGCGCGAAAGTATCGCGATAACCGCGTGCCACCAAGGGGCAACGTCACCGACCGCGATCGCGAGATGCTGGAGGAGATCCCCGGGGCCGTCGAACGGGTAGAGGCGGCGCTCGACGCGTTCCACTTCCGCGACGCGCTCCGGGAGGCAATGGGACTGGCGCGCGCCGGCAACAAGTATCTCGCCGATACCGAACCGTGGAAGATCGCCGGTAGCGATCCCGCCCGCGTGAACACGATCCTGAATATCTGCCTGCAAGTGGCCGCCAATCTCTCCGCGCTGATGGAGCCGTTCATGCCCTTCTCCTCGGCGCGGCTGAGGGAATTCATGCGTATCGCGCCTGTCGCGTGGCGGGAGATGGGAGATGACGCGATCCCCGCCGGGCACTTGCTGGGAGAGGCCGGGCTGCTCTTCGAGAAGATCGACGACGAGACAATACAAGTGCAGGTCGATCGACTCGAGGAGAAGAAACAACGACTCGCGACAAACGAGCAATCACTCGCGCCGGGAAAGCAGGACGTCTCGATCGACGATTTCGCGAGCATGGACATGCGGGTCGGGACAATCATCTCCGCCGAGAAAATCGCCAAGACAAAGAAATTAATGAAGCTCGTGGTCGATACCGGCATGGATCGCCGCGTGATCGTTTCCGGTATCGCCGAGCAATACGCGCCCGGGGATGTAGTCGGCAAGCAAGTATGCGTGCTGGTAAACCTGTCGCCACGGGTGCTGAAGGGAATCGAATCGCGAGGAATGATCCTGATGGCGGAGGACGCCGACGGGAAACTCTCGTTTGTCGCCCCGGACGGGCAGGTCGCGCCGGGAACGGTAGTACGCTGATTTTACACCGGGGACGCGTGGCCGCGAGTCTCCCCGGGCGATATATTCGCGGTAAACTTTAAAATAACATGTTATGACTACAGGATGGATTTTACTAGGGATAGCGGCATTGTTCGTTATCTATTGCATTGCCAAGTATAACGCGCTGGTGCGCTTGAGAAACAACCGGGAAAACGCGTTCGCCAACATCGACGTGCAGCTCAAACAACGCCACGATCTGGTGCCGCAACTCGTGGCTACCGTCAAGGGATATGCCGCGCACGAGAAAGAGACCCTCGAACGGGTGATTAACGCACGAAACGGCGCCGTCAACGCGCGGGGTATCGACGAGAAAATCGCCGCGGAGAACGCGCTAACCTCAGCGCTCGCCGGGCTAAAAGTGACCCTCGAGGCATATCCCGACCTGAAGGCGAACACGAATTTCCTCCAGCTGCAAGAGGAAATCTCCGACGTGGAAAACAAGCTGGCCTCGTCAAGACGCTTCTTTAATTCCGCGACCAGGGAGCTGAACAATGCCGTGGAGAGTTTCCCGTCGAACGTCATCGCCGGGATGTTCGGCTTCCACAGGGAGACCATGTTCGATCTCGGGGAGACGGGACGAGAAGAGGCCGGGGAAGCCCCGCGAATTAACTTCTAACCCGTGCGCTACGTTGGGATAGAGACGCAGCGGGCGCGCAACAACACCCGTTCGGTGTTATTGCTACTCATGTTCCCGTGCCTGATCGTCTTTCTTACGTTTTTATTCGCCTTCCTGCTGGTCTGGTTTAGCCGCGACGGGCAGGAAGTCGACGTCTCACCCGCGAACGCGGCCGTCGCCTTCGCGTGGCAGGCAGCGCCTTACGTGCTCGGGGCCGTCCTGCTATGGTTCGTGATCGCCTATTTCTCGAACGCCGCTATCATTAACGCGGCAACCGGCGCGCGCCCGCTGGAACGAAAAGAGAATAAACGAGTCTATAATCTCGTCGAGAACTTGTGCATGTCGCGAGGAATGACAATGCCGCGCGTCAATGTCATTAACGATAGCTCCCTGAACGCGTACGCCAGCGGTATCAACTCCCGCACCTACGCGGTGACGCTCACGACAGGGATCATCAAGAAGTTGAACGACGACGAGCTGGAAGGAGTCATCGCGCACGAACTCTCGCATATCCGACACCGGGACGTGCGCCTGTTGATCGTCTCTATCGTTTTCGTCGGCATCTTCGCCATGTTGGCCGGGATCGCCAGGAACGCGCTCTTCTACTCGACAGCCTACCGGGGAAACAGGAAGAATAACGGGACGATACTCCTTGTTATACTGATCGTGGTGGCACTGATCGGTTATTTGTTCGCCAACCTGACGCGCCTCGCGATCTCGCGCAAGCGGGAGTACATGGCCGACGCCGGCGCCGCCGCCATGACGGGAAAACCACTGGCTCTCGCCGCCGCGTTGCGCGCGATCTCTGCCGACCCGGGGGTGGAGGCGGTCAAGCGAGATGACGTGGCACAACTTTTTATCGAGCACCCGGGCAAGAAGAACGCCTTCAGTAGCTTGTTCGCCACCCACCCGCCTATACAGAAACGTATAGAGGTGCTGGAGCAGTTCTAAATGTCCGCCGGGACGCGCCTGTCATGGCCCCCGGGAGCGTCTCCCCTCGCTCGTTAACACGATCAGGTGAGCCTCCCGGGGGCTTTCCTCGTTTTTGTATACCACGCGAATTTACCATGAAGCACTTCCCGGGCAGGATAACGGGCATGAACGCCCCCCCGGCAACGCCATGCAGGTCGCGGGACGCCCGCGCGGGAGATGCTTCCCGGGGGATCCGCGGGGTATATTCCCGCGCGTCTACACGCTTCCCGGGCTCCCGGGAGGCAACGCGACGGGCGTCTACACGCTTCCCGGGGGTTCCGGGAGGGCATACCGGCGGTGGTTTCATGGTTTCCGGAGTTCCGGAAGGGCATACCGCGGCGGTTTCATTGTTTCCGGAGTTCCGGAAATGATGAATCCAAGTGGATTCATGTTTTCCGGAGTTCCGGAAATGATGAATCCAAGTGGATTCATGTTTTCCGGAGTTCCGGAAACGCGTTTCACGGTGGATTCGCGTTTTCCGGAGTTCCGGAAATGATGAATCCACTTGGATACATGTTTTCCGGAACTCCGGAAACGCTTTTCCAAGTGGATTCATGTTTTCCGGAGTTCCGGAAACGCGTTC
>JAITJA010000092.1 GCA_031279175.1 Odoribacteraceae bacterium | reverse complement strand
CGTAGCCCAAGGGGTTGGGCGGGCCATCGCGATTGCGCGATACGCTCTCGCAAGTTCGCGAGACGGTTTCGCGAGTTCGCGAAGCGTTCTCGCAAGTTCGCGAGACGCTTTCGCGATTGCGCGAAACGCTCTCGCTAGTTCGCGAGACGCTATCGCGATTTCGCGAAACGCTCTCGCGAGTTCGCGAGACGGTTTCGCGATTTCGCGAAGCGTTCTCGCGAGTTCGCGAGACGGTTTCGCGATTTCGCGAAACGCTCTCGCACGTTCGCGAGACGGTTTCGCGATTTCGCGAAACGCTCTCGCAAGTTCGCGAGACGGTTTCGCGATTTCGCGAAGCGTTCTCGCAAGTTCGCGAGACGGTTTCGCGATTTCGCGAAACCGTCTCGCGAGTTGGCGAGAGGCTTTCGCGATTTCGCGAAGCGTCGCCCACGACCGTGGACAAGCCTTCGCGTCTGCGCGAAGCGTCGCCCACGACCGTGGACAAGCCTTCGCGTCTGCGCGAAACGTCGCCCACGACCGTGGACAAGCCTTCGCGCAGACGCGAAACGTCTCCCACGACCGTGGGCAGGCCTTCGCGCAGACGCGAAGCGTAGTCCACGGTCGTGGGCAGGCCTTCGCGCGGGCGCGATGGCTTCCGGGAAATCAACGTTGGCCGCGCGCGGGCAATAGAAGAAGGAACGCGCGGGCGCGGACTTTTCACTTTCGGCGTGGTAATGGGAGGTGTTTGGCGCGGGAAGGTAGCGGGCGGTATTTTCCCGGGGGGAGGAATGGCGGTGGAGGTGGATCGCGATGACGGTGATTACCCGTCGCGCGGGTGACGGGCGGTGGCGTTAATCCTCGAGGGTGTAGTGTTCTACCTGGAAGCCGCGTAGAAATTCCCTGGCGGGCATTCTTTTTCTACCGTGCAGTTGAAGTTCTGTCGCGTGGATCACGCCGTCGTTGACGCGGATGGCAAGGCTGTCGCGGGTTGCCTCGAGTGTTCCCGCCGGGAAGCGATGCTTTCCCGGTTTCCATTCGGCGGAGAAGATTTTCAGCGACACGCGCTCGCCGGTTTGCTTGTGGCGCGGTTCTGTCCACGCCGCTGGGAAAGGCGATAGCCCGCGGATATGATTGTATATGGATTGTCCGGCGCCGTTCCAGTTGATTTTCATTTCTTCCTTGAAGATTTTCGGGGCGAGCCTGGGCGTTCTTCCTTGCAGGAGCGCGTCCTGGTCGACCAGTGGATATTTTCCCGTGGCGATCGCCTTGATGGTTTTGAGGAGCAGCTCGCTCCCGCGCGTCATGAGGCGGTCGTGCAACTCTCCTGCCGTTGTTCGTTCGCCGATCTCGACTTCTTCCCGGAAGATTAGATTCCCGGCGTCGATTTGTTGCCTGAGGAGGAAGGTGGAGACGCCTGTTATTGTTTCCCCGTTCATGATGACCCGGTTGATTGGCGCGGCGCCGCGGTAGTCTGGTAGTAGCGAGGCGTGCAGGTTGACGGTCCCGAGTGGCGGCATTGCCCATAATTCCCTGGGCAGGATCTTGAAGGCGACGACGATTTGCAGGTCCGCGCGCCATTCTCTTGCTTGTTCGAGGAAGGATTCGTCCCGGAAATTTTCTGGCTGGAGCACGGGTAATCCTTTTCCCGTCGCGAAGCGTTTGACGGGGGATTCTGTTATTTGTTGTCCCCGTCCTGCCGGCTTGTCGGGGTTGGTCACGACGCCAACGACGTTGTATTTTTCCTCGAGGAGGCGGCGCAGCGGGTGTACCGCGAAGTCTGGCGTTCCCAGGTAGACGATTCTCGGTTTATTCATGCTCGCGTGGATTTCCGGGGTTATTGTTTTTTCTTTAGTAGCCTGAGGAGGCGTTTGACGAGGTTCATGTAGACCTCGGCGTTCATGATGGCCGAGTCTGTCATGGACATGTAGGTGAGGATGGCTCCCAGCGGTAGGAGTATCAGCGAGGAGATCCACATGCCGAGTGCCGGGTCGACGACCTCGCGCGCCGATCGTTCGCCCATCATCGAGATGACGTGGTAGACGATGAACAGGAGCACGGAGACGACAACGGGCATTCCCAGTCCTCCCTTGCGGATGATTCCCCCGAGCGGCGCCCCGATGAAGAAGAAGATGAAGCAGGCGAACGAGAGGGAGAATTTCCGGTGCCACTCGATGTCGTAGTATCGCACGATTTTTTCCCGGAATTGCATGGCGATGGTGCCGCTTTTTCTTGTTTGTTGCACTTCTCGGGCGAGTCTCGCGGCGTTGCTGGCGACGTTTTTTCGTTCTCCGACGTCGAACGTGGCGTGGAGGCTGTCGATGTCCGGTAGATGACCGGCGTCTTTGGCGTCGATGAGGCTGTCTCGTTGCCCGCGCGGCCCTCCCTTGATGTAATTATAGGAGAGGAGGCTGTTGAGGTGCGTGTTTTTCTCGGTTCTCAGGAGTTTTTTTAGCGAGTCTCCTTTTTCGTTCAGCTGTTCGATGCTTAGCATTTTGTGGCTATTCCTGTACATTCCCTCGTCCGAGCGCTGGAACTCGTTTCCTTGCATGGGGATGATGAAGTATTGTTTTTCGAATTGCACGGTGCGGAAGGGGAAGGAGCGGGAGCGTTTGTTTTTTAGTCCCTCGTCCGTGTAGGTGTAGCCGTTGAATAGTTCTACTTTCATGTATTCCCCGCCAGGGCCTATTTCCATGAAACCCGAGTCGGCGATCGTTACCTCGTAGTTGTTGTCTTGTATTTCGGTGTGGGCGTATACTTGCAGTCCGTACATCATGCCTGTTTCGTTGTTTTTGTGCTGGATGAGGATGCTGTAATTGTCGATGTCGTTGATGAAGAAACCGGGTTTGATGGAGACCTCTGGCTTGTGTTGCCGGATGTCGTGGAAGAGGGTTCCGGTCTTTAGGTTGGCGTACGGGAGGATGTTGTTCGAGAAATAGAAGGCGAGTACCGTGAGCGTGACGATGAAGAATATTAGCGGTTTCATGATCCGGTACAGGGAGACGCCGGCCGATTTCAACGCGGTTAGCTCGTAGTTTTCGCCCAGGTTGCCGAATGTCATGATGGAGGCAAGGAGCACGGCCAGCGGGATTCCTAACGGTACCAGCGTCATCGAGGCGTAGAAGAGTAGTTGCGCGATGATGGTCCATTCTAATCCTTTCCCCACCAGGTCGTCGATATGTAACCACAGGAATTGCATGATCAAGACGAACATGCTAATGAAAAACGTGGCGACGAACGGACCGGTAAAGCTTTTCATCATGTACCAGTGAAGTCTTTTCATTGTATTTGCTTTTGTTTGTTCCCGAACGCGGGCGGGCGCAAAAGTAGCAAATTCACGCGCCAATCGTGCGATGGAGCATTTCAATTTGTTTGTTCCACAACTCGATCGTGCTGTCTTCGTCTTCCTCGTCCGTGAAATCGATAATGATCAGGGCAACGTCGGAGGTTAACGGGTCTACTTCCAGGCGGAACTCGAAGTATTCGTCGTCATTCCCGTTTTCCCACTCGAACCTGACGAGGAGGTTTTTTTTCAGTTTTTGTAGCCTGGCTCGCGATTTCACGCCGTCCCACGCGAAAATGAAGGAGTTGCCATTTTGTTGTACGTCATCAGCAAACCACTCGGATAGTCCCATCGCCGTGCTTAAACGGGAAAATAACACGTTTACCGACGAGGAGAAAAGATACTCTAGTTCAACTTTCTTTCTCATAGCAAGTATAATTCGCGGGGCAATATGGGATTTTTTATCGAGAATACCATCCATGACAAGAAATATTTAGTCGTGCCGCACGCGGATGGCCTTCCTGCAACGCGGTGGACAGATCACGCGGGAAATGACGTCCGGCACGGGTCGCCTCGACATATGACCTTCAATCGCTGAAAGAGGAGAACCTCCTGTCGTACACCTACCTCTCAACGGCGGACAGCGTCTCCGCGAACCCCTTCAATATCTCCCGCGCGTCCCGTGGCAGCGGATCGTCCCCGGGAAACAGCCCCGTGACATAGGCGCCTTTCCAGAAGACCGGTATCTCCCCGTTATAACGATCCTTGACGAGCAACTCGCCCTCGTTAAAAGCCGACGGCTGCTTCGCGAACGCGAAATACCGTTCCAGGAGCGCGCGCGCCTCCTCGCGACCGCCGGCATCCACGACAAACAGCAAGTACGACGAATCCCCCTGGCGATAGCGCGCGCTATAAACCCTTTTCAGAAACTCGTGCCCGAGGAAATTAGAAGTCGTGTAACTCTCCGAGTAGCTCACCTTCCCGCTCGCGGGAAACCACCGCGATAGCCCGGGATAACCGGCTCGCGGATCGATCTCCCGCGCGAAAGCCCCGGCGATCTCCCGGATCACCTCACCGGCCTCCCCGTTACTCCACATCTTCACGTAGAGACACGCGACAAAAAACGAAAGACTCCCCTCGTCCCCCTGCGCCTCGCCACCGATAGGGAACGTGGCAAGACCGCCGGACCGTTCAGCCGCGTACATCCCGAAAGCGTCCTCCGGCGTCGCGTGGCGATAGACCTGCATCGTGATATAAGTCTCGTCCCTCGCGTACTCCATCGAGGTCATCTCCTGGAAATTATTCTCGATATAGAGTGGCGCCGCGCCATTAATCCTGTCGAAAAGATTCGCGGGATTAAACACCTCGACCTTCCCGGAGAGTATCCACCCCTCCACGCGGGGAAGTCGCGCGTACAAATCCGCCGGCGTCTGTCCCGTCGTCGCGATCGAGGCCAGCAGCAACAAAACACATGAAATCCTTCTCATAACCATTCACGTGAGAAGTTCGGCAGGAACATTCAGCACGGGCGTCACCGCCGCTATCTTCCGGGCAACGTCAAAGCCAGCGGGACACTTCACCGTGCATCCAGCGCACCCCGCGCAAGCGTCCCCATTGATGGCCAACTCCTCCAGCGTCTCCCGCGATAGGCTTGCCTGCTTATACCCGTAGGCATACATGTAAGCGCGCATAATATCGGGGATAGGCAACCGCTTCGGGCATCGCGACACGCAAGCCTCGCACCGCTGGCAAAACATCATCTCCTGCTCGCGCAAACCGGCCAGGTAACGCTCCTCGTCCGCCGAAATACCGGGTGACCGTCCGGCGGCCAGGCACTCGTCCAGCTCGTCAAAATTCGTGAACCCCGGGATAGCGGTAGTCACGTGCTCGTTCTGCCACGCCCACTTCAGGCAAGCGCCGGCATTAATCTTCCGCTCACCGGCGGCATCCTCCCGGCCGCCGGTCATCGTCTTCATGGCGACAATCCCGATACCTGCCCGGGCCGCCCGTTCGATAGCGAGGGTCGTCTCCGCGACATTCCCCAGCTTGAAATTATAACTAACGAGGGCAACGTCATACACCCCGCTCCCGGCCGCCGCGTCCAGCATCTCCGGCTTGTGGGCATGAGTCGAGAACCCGATAAAGCGCGCCCGGCCGTCATCCTTTATCTTCCTCATCGCGGCGACAACCCGCTCGTCGACAACCTCCGCGACACTCGCGAAAGCGTGCATGTAAAGCACGTCCACCCGCTCCATCTTCAGCCGTCTCAAACTGAGAGAGAGCCTCTCGTTCAGCTCCTCCTCGAAATTATCGCGCGGCGGGTAATTCATCTTGATCTTCGTGCCAACAAAAAACGAATCCCTCGGCTTCCCCTGGAAAAAATTCCCGATCATCTCCTCGTTCCTACCGTTCTGGTAACCGTGCGCGGTATCGAAGTGAAAAATACCCGCGTTATAGGCGGCGCGCAACAAATTAGGATTATCGGCGCGCATCACCCCCATGCTCAAGATCGGCAGCTCCACGCCCGTCCGTCCCAGCGCGCGCCGGGGAATACTACTCTCGACCTCATCGTCGCGCTGCCTCCCCGGCAAGGTAGCCAGGGCCGTCGGCGCGACCAGCGTCCCGGCCCCGATCAATGCCGAGATCCTCAAAAAATCTCTCCTGTTCATCGTGTTATTTTCCATCGCGTGTCTCGTTTAAAAGTAAATAATGCGCGTATCATCGATCCCCTGCAAATGTAACAATATTTCTCGCCCGGGAAACCTACCGTCGTTACTATTCCCGCCAACCGCGCCGCGCGAGCACGCGAGAAGCGTTAAAAATAGCAAGAAGCGCCACGCCAACATCGGCAAAAACAGCCTCCCAGAGCGTGGCAACACCCGCGGCCCCCATGCCGAGGACAAGCACCTTGACGCCGAAGGCCAGGACGATATTCTGGACCACGACCCGCCGCGTGCGCCGGCCAAGACGAATAGCGGTAGCCACCTTCGCGGGCTGGTCCGTCTGGATCACCACGTCGGCCGTCTCGATAGCCATGTCACTACCAAGCCCGCCCATGGCAATACCAACATCGCTCAACGCCAGCACGGGAGCGTCATTAATCCCGTCGCCAACAAACGCCACGCGAGCGCCCGGAAACGCCTTGAGACGCTCGACATGCTCCACCTTATCCCCCGGCAGCAGGTCACCGTGAGCCTCGTCGACGCCCGTCCGCGAGGCCACGTCCCGGACGATAACCGCGCTATCGCCCGAAAGCATGACAACGCGACGAACGCCCACCTCCCTCAGCGCGACAATCGCCCGGGCGGCGTCCTCCTTCAAGCTATCGGCGACCACGACATGCCCCGCGTACCGCCCGTCAACGGCACAAAGCACGACCGTGCCGGGAATCCCGCGCAACTCGCCAGGGAAAACAACGCCCGCCTCGTCAAGCAACCGGGCATTCCCGAGGAGCACCTCCTTCCCGAACGCCGTCGCGTCGATACCGCGCCCGGCCACCTCCCGGACGCGGGTCAACGGGCCGTCACCAGCCGCGCGCGCGCTGGCATACCGCGTGATGGCGCGGGCCACCGGGTGCGTGCTGGCACCCTCAACGGTAGCCAGGAGCGCCAGGAAATCTCCCGGCGCGATACCCGGGCACGCCACCTCTTGCACCTCGAAATCGCCGCGCGTCAGCGTCCCCGTCTTGTCCAGCACCACCGTGTTGACGCGCGCGATCGCGTCCAGGTAGTTCCCCCCCTTGAAAAGTATCCCTTGTCGCGAGGCAGCGCCGATACCCCCGAAGTACCCCAGCGGGATGCTAATCACGAGCGCGCAAGGACAGGAAATCACCAGGAAAATCAACCCCCGGCGAAACCATTCCTGGAAATCATAGCCAAACGACGGGTCAACGAGCGACAGCACCCACGGGAGCGCGACGACCAGCAAGGCACACCCGACGACCACCGGCGTGTACACCCGCGCGAAAGCATGGATAAAGCGTTCCGTCGGCGCTTTCCGCTCCGCGGCCTCCCGCGTCATCCGGAGCACCCGCGCGAAGGCGCTTTGCTCGCTCGGGCGGGTGACCACGAGACGCGTCACGCGATCGGTCGCGATCATCCCGGCCAGCACCTCCCCCCCCCCCGCGATCTCGCGCGGGAGGCTCTCGCCGGTGAGCGCCGACGTGTCGAAGGTTGCCGGCGCGCCTTGCAACGTGCCGTCGAGCGGGACGCGCTCGCCCACCTTGACCTCGATCGTCTCCCCGACGACCACCTCCCCCGGGTCGACGACGCGCGCCTCGCCACCGCGAATCACGGTAGCCACGTCGGGACGGGCGTCAACCAGCGCGTTAATATTCCGCTTCGCCCGGCTGACGGCTGCTTCCTGGAATAGCTCGCCAACCGAGTAAAAAAGCATGACAGCCACTCCTTCCGGGTACTCGCCGATGACGAACGCGCCAAACGTGGCAAGGCTCATCAGGCTAAACTCGTTGAAGATCTCCCCGCGGGAAAGTGACTTGCCAGCCGCCGCGAGCACCGGCCACCCGACTGGCAAATAGGCAACAAGGAACCAGGTCAGTCGCGCCACCGCGTTCATTGCACTGTAATTATCTACCGCGATCCCGCCGACCAGCAGGCACAAGCTAACGATAGCCGGCAAGTATTTTCTTGTCGTGCATTCCCTCGCGTTATCGCTACAGCATGTAGAATGTTGATGTTTTTTCATGTCTCTCGTGTTTATCACGCTGCAAAGATACACCACTTCCCGTGCAACCGTGTTGCAATTCACCCCCGTTCCTGCGGGTGGAGATCATGCAATGTTGTCTCCAAACATGCAATGTTTATCCAAAAATCATGCATAATCTAGTCAAAACAATGCATCGTCGGCGGTCGACATTGCATTGTCGGCCGTCGACATTGCATTGTTGGCGGCCAACTTTGCCTGGTTGGCGGGCAACGTTGGCCACGCGGCGGCCGTGATGCCTCTCGTGGTTAGCGGGCGTCAGGCGACGGGGGACTCGTTTCCCGTTTCTTGTCGCGGCGCGCGTGTTCGAGATCGTGTCGCGGCGACGGGGGGATGCACGGGATAAGAAGCGAGACGACTTGGGCGAGGGGGGTAACGAGATGTATCTTTGCATGAAAGCGGTAGCGAATGTCGCGGCGCGATAACTTTTAATGATGAGCAGGATGAGGAAAAGAACAGTAGCGGGGAGAAGCGCGACGGGAATGTTCCCGTTATTGCTGGCGTGCGCGTTCGTTTCCTGTCGCGAAGAGCCGGTGGCGAGCAGGAGAGTACATGACGATCTCCCGGGGCCGGCGGCACGATTTCTCGAGAGACATTTTCCCGGTGAACAGGCCCGGGAAACACGACGCGGGGAAGGTGGCAACACGGTGATCCTCGACGGGTATGAATTATTGTTTAGCGCGTACGGCGGGTGGCGGTCTGTCATCGCGCGCGAGGGTTGGAGCGTGCCGCCGACGGTACTATCGCTGGTTTCCCCGCGGATCTCCCGTCAGGTACATGACCATCAGGCGGGAGGTGATATTCGTCGATTGGTCAAGACGTCGGTAGGGTTCGAGGTAGGCGTGAGTTCGGCGAGGGCGTCGCTGGTATTCGGGATAGACGGGGAGCTGGTGGTCGACGGCGCGGGATGGCGTCGACCGGTCGATGTGCCGGCGGCGGCGCGCGCTTTTCTCGCGTCGTGTTTTCCCGGGGCGCGGGTGATCTCGTCGACGAGCTGTTGCGACGCGCGCGACGTCCTGCTGGACGCCGGCGTGGCGGTATTATTTTCTCCCGGCTGGGAGTGGCAGGTGATAAGCGGTGTTGATAGTGATTTGCCGGCGAGCGTGGTAGAGTTGCTTCCCGTGACGAGCGCGACTTTTCTCGCGGAGCGTCTTCCCGGCGCGCGTGTGCTGGAGATCGCGAGAGAGACGGACGCGTACGTGGCGCGGGTGGTCTCCCCGCTGGCTTCCGGTGATGTTGTCTTTTGTCTTTCTGGCGAGTGGGTGAACGCGTATTCTGCTGTCGCGGCGTACCGGCTCGTGGAGGAGGTTGATGTTGTTGCTCTTCCGCCGGGAGCCCTTGCTTACGCGCTGGAACATTTTGATAGTGACGGCATGGCTTACGCCGAGATGCACGCGGATGGTTATGTTATTCACGGGCGCGACGGTCGTCTGGTTGATTTCACGCGCGACGGGGAGTTGCGCGGCGTGGAGACGAGCGCCCGCGATGGCCTCCCTCCCGGGATGATTCCCCGCGCGACCCGCGAGCGGGTGCGGGAGCTTTTCCCTGGAAGGAGGATCGTGGCTTATTACCCCCGGTCGATAGATTCACCCGGCGGTTCGCGTGTAATCGTGTCCGGTCACCCGCCGGCGCGCGTGCACGAGTTTTCGCTTGAAGAGAGCGTCAGCGTGTTTTGGCCGTGATTTTCATGACGAATCCCCCGCCCGGCGCCATCCACGCGGAGAGTTTCCTGCTGGCAGGTACGTCGATCAGGCGCGTGTTATAGTCTTGCCCGCTCCTGCCGGCGTTGACGCCGTCCTGGAAACATTCGGCCTGGAAGTCGCCGTCGCCGAGGAAGGAGAGGTCAAGCTCGACGGTGCGCGCGTTCCAGTTGTTTAGCGACCCGACGTACCACTGGTCGCCGCTTGCCCGGGCGATGGAGAGGAATTTTCCTATCTCGCCGTCGAGGGCGATGGTGTTGGTCCATGTCGTGGGGACGGTAGCGATGAAGCGGGTGGACTCTTCGTTTTGCATGTAGTTGCAGGGGGAGTCGCAGAGCATGGAGAGTGGCGATTCGAAGATGATGTACTCGGCGAGCTGGTGGCAGCGCGTGCCCTGGCTCATTGGCTCGCTGTAACAGGGGGAGTAGTTTCTCCTGGCGGCGTTGCGCATGGCGCCCTGCGTGTAGTCGACCGGCCCGGCGATCATGCGGATGAACGGGAAGGTGACGTCGTAGGTGACCTGGTCGGTCTCTTTCGAGGCCCATTTCATTTGCTCTAACCCGAAGACGGCCTCGAAGTTAATCACGTTGGGGTACGTGCGTTGTAGGCCTGTCGGCTTGTAAGTCCCGTGGAAGTCGATCAGTAGTTTGTATTTTGCCCCGGCCTCGGCCACGCGGCGGTGGAAGTCGACGACGGGCTGGTCGTCGCGGTTCATGAAGTCGACCTTGAATCCCTTGACTCCGATGCTGGAGTAGTGGTTAAAGATACCTTCCACGTCTTTATCGAGGGCGTGGTAACCGGCCCAGAGGATGATGCCGACGCCGCGCTGGTTGCCGTATTGTACTAGCCCGGGGATGTTGATTTCCGGGACTATTTGCATGAGATCGGCTTGTTTGTTGACGGCCCATCCCTCGTCGAGGATGACGTACTCGATGCCGTACCGGGCGGCGAAGTCGATGTAGAACTCGTAGGTTTCGTTGTTGATGCCTGCCTTGAAGTTGCCCCCGTACACGCCCCAGTCGTTCCACCATTCCCAGGCGACTTTCCCGGGTTTGATCCACGAGTGGTCGGCGTACCGCGCGGGTGACGGGGATGCTAACTTGTAGATGATGTCGCTGTCGGCCAGCTCGTGGTCGCGCGTGGAGACGATGGCGACGCGCCAGGGCAGGGCGGTGGCCCGCTGGAAGGTGGCGATGTAGGGGTGACGCGATTTGACGATGCCTTGCAGCATGTTGTGTCCTCCCTGCACGATCTCGTCGGGCACGGGCGCGAATCGTCCCTTGATGACGTTCCCGCCGTTTTCGTTGTAGAGGAACATGCCCGGGTAGTCGAGCAGGTCAGCCTCGGCGATGCATAGTTTTTTGCCGTTGACGCCCTCGACGAGTAGCGGGTTAAAGGCTAAACGCTTGGCGTCCCAGCGGGAGAGGGGGACGTGCTGGTACTGGTTTTCGAACGAGTTGAAGTATTGTGCCTCGAGGCTTTCGCTTTGTACCATGATGTACGGGATATAGGCCTGCTGTTCGGCGGAGGGGAAGTGGAACTCGACTTGCTCGTTTTCGACGGTGAAGGGTTTGTTCCTGGTGGCGACGAAGCGGTAGGCGACGCCCTCGTCGTAGGCGCGGAAGAGGAGCTTGAAGGATTCCTTGAATTCCAGGGTGAGCTCGTTGTAGTGGTCGCGGATGGTGGACCGCTTGTAGATGGCGGCCTTGATGGTCTCGTCGACTTGCTTGACGGATGACCGCGCGAGTTTCGAGTTGACTCCCCATGTCTGCCCGCCAACGAGCGTGAGCGAGAGCGGGGAGGGGGATAGCAGGAGGTGTCCATCGTGGCGGATGGAGTACTCGATCGTCTTGTCCACGACGATGGTGACCTCTAATTTCCCGTCCGGGGAGAGGAGCTTGAACGGTTCCCGCGCCTGTATGTTGATGGCACAGGATAGCAGGATAGCAATAAAGAACGTTTTCATGATGATGATTTTACATGGGTTTATGAAAAGTGGGGGCAAATACCCCCACTCGCGTGATGTGAATATTAATAAGCGCGACCGACTTTACGAGCCGCGTCTTCCGGTTTGTTTGTCGGGATGATCGTGAATCCCCAGCGGTATTCCCGGTTGGCGAGGATGTTGTATCCTGCCTCGGGCCGCGCTCCCCAGCTGTTGTAGCCGGCGACGCCGCATTGCCTCATGTCAATGCACACCTCGACGAAGGGTCGCGGGGTGATGTCCGAGGCGTGGGTATGTTTCCGTAGCCTGTTCTTGGCGTGGGCGAGATCTTTGTTGGCCACCTCGCGGGGCGACATGTTGGGCCACTGGTAGTCGGCGTCGGACTCCTCGCTGTCGAAGTCCTCGATGGGGTTTCGCAGCGCGTTGAAGCCGATGATGCTATCCGCCTCGATGACGATACCTTTCCCGTTGGCCTCGTTGAGGGCTACCCAGCGGGTGTCGGTGTGGTGTCCGTTTTCCTGTGGTCGCACGTAGGGGAAGTATAGCTCCTCGGCGGTGCTCGCGTAGAGGCCGACGAGCGTCCCGGCCTTGCGGTCGAGGTAGTTCTCTTCCGGCCCGCGCCCGAGGTATTGCACCTGGTTCATGGTCTCCGGTAGACGGAAGCGGACGCCCACGCGGAACATCTCCAGTTCTCTTTGCCTGGCTCGTTGCCGGTCGCGCGTGCCGCTATCGGATTGGGTGGCCTCCTTCATCGCGTCGGAGAGGCCTACTTCCTGGGCCTCCTCCTTGGTGAGGGTGAAGGTGACTCCCGCGTGCAGGACGCCGGAGGGGTATATCTTGTATTGCATGATATACTCGTTGCCGGTGGGCAGCGCGTAGACGACCTCCAGCAGGGCGACGCCCTCTTCCACGCTTGCCGCGGCCCGGGTGATCTTGAAGTTTTTGCTTGATTCTTTCCAGACTTGCAGGCGGAGGGGGGCCTGGCTACCGTAGTCGTTGTCGGTAGGGCCGCGCCAGAAGTTGGGTTGGATGCCGAAACCTCCAGCGAAGTACTCTTGACCGTCGACGCGGTAGGAGGTGAGGATGCCTTGTTGCTTGTCAAAGGTGACGTTGACCTTCGGGGAGTGAATGGTGATCAGGTTTCCCGCCTCGTCAACGACAAGTCGCGGTCCGCCGGGATCCTTGTACGCGGGTTTCGGCGCGTGAACGGGCAACTCGAACTGGTCGTACGCGATGACGTGTCCCGCGGGCACGAGCGGCTCCGGGCTTCGGGTAGTGACCTCGAAGTTGGCCAGGTAGAGCGTTCCCGGCTTGGCCTTCAGCTTGCTCACCGGGAGGGTGACTACCGTGGATTCCTGCGGCGCGAGCTCCAGGGGAAGCTTTCCTTCCCGGATTTTCTTGCCGTTCTCGAGGAGGCGGTAGGTGATGGTGTATTTCGAGAGGTTGGTAAAATAGAAGCGGTTAGTGATCTTCACCTCTCCCCTCTCCAGGTCGACGGCCTCGAAGCCGACGTTCTGGTGGGTATATTTCACCTCGGCCATTGCCGGGTGCGGGGTCTGGTCCGGGTTGACGATACCGTCGGCGACGAAGTTCCCGTCGGAGGGGAGATCCTTCCCGAAGTCACCGCCATACGCCCAGATGACACGCCCGTCCGCGGTCGTGGTCTTCAACGCGTGGTCGATCCACTCCCAGATGAACCCGCCTTGCAAGTTGGGATACTTGTAGATCTCTTTCCACTGGTCGTGGAGATTACCGGAGGAGTTCCCCATCGCGTGGGAGTACTCGGAGGGGACGTAGGGGCGGTTGTCCGAGTTCCTGTTCCCGCGTCCGTTCTGTCCGTAGTTGCGGAAACTGCCCGCCGAGGGGTATTGCGGCACGACCATGTCGGTGTTCCAGTCCTCCAGCGCCCGCTCGTAGCAGACGGGACGGGCCATGAGATCCTTGTCGGTTTCCTTGAGGTAGGTGTAGGCGACGTAGAAGTTAAACCCGTTCCCGCCCTCGTTACCGAGTGACCAGATGGTGACGGAGGGGTAGTTCTTGTTGCGCTCGAACATGTTGCGGACGCGCGAGATGTGGCTACCCTGGTAGTCGGGGTTGTGGCCGAGTGTGCCTCGTTTTCCCCCGTCGACGTGGCCGACGGTTCCCTTGCGCATGTCGTCCTGGTAGATGGTGTACCCGTAGCCGTGCGACTCGATGTTGGCCTCGTCATACACGTAGAGACCGTACTCGCTGCACATCTCGTAGAACTTCCTGTCCTGCGGGTAATGGCTCAGGCGCACGGCGTTGATGTTATTCAACTTCATGATCTCGAAGTTGCGGCGCAGCTGTTCCGGTGTCAGGTAGTGCCCGTTCTCCGTGGTCTCGTGGATATTCGTGCCCTTGAGCTTGATCGGTTGCCCGTTGACGAAGAATAGGCGCAGCTTTTTCTCGTTCACCGTGATATCCGTCTCCTTGATCTCGATCCGCCGGAAGCCGACTTTAAACGGGATAATCTCCGTGATCTTCCCGTCTTCTTCCACGCTCATCGTGAGCGTGTAGAGGTTGGGGGTTTCCGACGACCAGGGGGCGACGTTCTTTACCGTGTGTTCGAAGCTCACGCTCGCGTCGCCACCACCCGGCAGCCCGACTGTCCGCGATTCCGTGGCGACGCGTTTGCCCTCGGCGTCCGACAGGAGATAGTGGATCGTGACCTCTTTATCTTCCGTCCCCTTGTTGGTCGGGTTGAGGTACAGGCGAAATATCCCGTCGGTGTAACTATCATCGAGAGTCGACACGACGCGGAAGTCGCGAATGGCCCGCCTCGGCTGCGACCAGAGGAAGACGTCCCGCTCGATCCCGCTCACGCGGAAGAAGTCCTGGCACTCGAGCCACGACCCCGTGCTCCAGCGGTAGATCTTCAACACGAGGGTGTTTTTCCCTGCCTGCACGTAAGGGGTGATATCGAACTCGGCGGGATCCTTGGAATCCTCGCTGTACCCGACTTCATGCCCGTTCACGTACACGTACAGTCCCGACTTGGCGGCGGCGACGTGCAGGTAGATCGTCCGTCCCATCCACCCGGCGGGGATATCGATCTCCCGGCGATAGACCCCTACCGGCGTCTCTTCCGGCAGGTTCGGGGCCAACGGGTTACGGGGCGCCCACTCGTAGGGTTGATTGACATACACGGGATAACCGTATCCTTGTAGCTCCCAGTTACCGGGCACTTTTATATCGTTCCAGCCGCTCGCGTCGACATTCGGGTCGGTGATCCCCTCCGGGAGCGAGCGGTACGCGTCGACGTAGTAAAACTTCCACGTCCCGTTGAGCAGTTGGTAGTAGCGGCTGCGCGCGTAGTCGAACGAGAGCGCGTCCGGCCGCGCGTCATAACTCATGAAGGTCGTCCGGGGATACTCCTTGTTGACCTCGATAACCCGTAGATCTTGCCAGTAGGGTAACTTCCGCTCCTGCGCGCACGACGGCAGCGTGACGAGCAGTATGGCTATAGATAAAAAGATACGCATGACTCTATATTATTAAGGTGTATTATCGCGCGAACTGCAATCCCTGTATCTTGTTCCACCCTCCCCGCGTGAAGTCGGGGATCTCGACGGGCATGGAGCCGTTATCGAGAGAGATCTCCGTTAGCGGTATCAGGCAGCACCATTCGGCCAGGTCATACACGTCCATGTCCAGTGGCAGCCCCCGTTGGAGGCAATAAATCAGCCGGTAGTCCATGATAAAATCCATCCCCCCGTGTCCCCCGACCTGTCGGGCGAGCCCCTCGATTTCCCGAGCGATGGGGTGCTTGTACTTCTCCATCAGCGCGACCCGCGTTTCCCTGGGCACGAACGAGTGCGCGTTCAGGTTCTCGTGATTAGGGATCGCGTCCCCCTCCATGCCCTCCGTGTCGAAGGCAAGCCCCTCTGTCGGGTACTTGTTAGCGAACCCCCGCGTGCCGGTCAATTGATAGAGCCGGTTATAGGGGCGCGGCGATGTAACGTTGTGTTGTATAAGGATAGACTTTCCTTTTTCCGTCCGGATCATCGTCATCGTGTGGTCCCCGTTGCGGAAATCCTTCACCTCCTCGCCGGTATTTTTCTTGATAAACTCGGGATTCCCCACGGCCCTGGTATCGACGGAGACGAGATAATTCATCTTGTCGCCCCGGTGGATATTCAGCACCTGGCAGACAGGGCCGAGGCCATGCGTCGGGTAGACGTCGCCGCGGTGCGTCCGGTTAAAATCCATCCGCCAGTTATTCCAGTACTGGTTCCAGTAGGGTTGCAGCCCGTGGATATAAGCCCCCTCGACGTGCAGCACCTCGCCGAACAGCCCTTGCTGGGCCATGTTCAGGCAGGTCAGCTCGAAGAAGTCATACACGCAATTCTCCAGTTGGATACAATGCTTGCGCGTTTGTTCGGCGGTATTGACCAGCGCCCAGATCTCGTCGAGACTCATGGCGGCGGGCACCTCGATGGCCACGTGTTTCCCGTCCTTCATGGCCTGTACGCCGATCTTGACGTGCGACACCCAGTCGGTGGCCACGTAGATCAGGTCCACGTCAGGCAGGGCCGTCACCTTCCGCCAGACGGCGGTATCCCCGGAGAACTCGAGCGCTTTCGGGAATCCCCTTCGTTCCAGCATGGTATTTACCTTTCGCGTGTTTTCCTCGCGCACGTCGCACAACGCCACGATCTCCACGCCGGGGATGTGCGTCATGCGTTGCACGGCGCCCGGGCCTCTCATGCCCAGGCCGATGAAGGCGACGCGCACCACGGGCAGCGGCGCGGTCCTTAACTGCAGGACGTCCTGTTGTCCGGCGGGACGTTCCGGCGTCACGAGCTTGATTGCCTGGACGGCTATCTTTTGGCTACTCGTGCAGGCGACAAGAAAGCCGGAGAGTAGCAGCGCGAAAATGATTGCTTTTTTCATGGCAAATGGATTAAAGATTTAACGTGTCTGAATTAACTCCTGTTCGCGGGTGACGCGTTCGACGATATCCCGCGTATCCTCGTATCGTTCTTCCATCGAGTGCAATAACTTGTATTGAGCCCGGGCGCGCGTCAGGTTATGTTCCGTGTACTTTATCTTGTAATAGGTATCCCCCTCGATGTAATCCATCAGGAAGCGCAGCACCTGCTCGAAGGTGATATACCTGGCCGAGAAAGCGAGATTTTCCCGTTCCGGTGGCGTCAGGAAATCGATTGCTTCCGAGAGATATCCCCGCGTGTAGGCCTCGAAGATCCCCGTGTCCAGCGTCACGCGATAGAGATCCTTGTCGTCCTCCAGCCCCGTGTTGGCGTACGAGCGGATCGCGTCGCCGTAATCGTTCAGGCAGGAGCTACTCAGCACGGTATCGAGGTCGATCACGCAGAGGATTTCCCCGTCCCGGTTGAAGAGGATATTACTGATTTTCGTGTCATTGTGCGTGACGCGCGTGGGGATTTCTCCCGTTTCGAACTTGTTTTTGAAGGTGAGCATCTCCTCGCGTCGTTCCTCGATCCACTCGATTTCCTTTTTCACCATGTTTTTTCTCCCGGCGGGATCGCGGGCGAGCGCCTCGTCCCACTGCTGGAAGCGGAAACGCATGTCGTGGAACCCGGGCAGGGTATCTTCCAGCGTCCCTGGCATGTCGACGAGCAGTCGTTGGAAGTGCCCGATTCCTTTTCCTCCTTGCCGGGCGAGTTCTGGATCGCGGGCCGCGTCGTAACTGACTGTATCCTCGATAAAGAGACATGCTGCCCAGAATTCCCCTTCCTTGTCGCGGTAGTATAATTTCCCGTCTCGCGCCGGGATCACGGTGAGGGCTTCCCGGTCCGGGTTGCCCCCGTTTTCGGCTACTTTCTTCTTCAAGTGGCTAGTTACCTTGTGAATGTTATTCATCATGGCCGGCACGTTCGTGAAGATGTGCCTGTTTTTTCGTTGTAGGATATAATTAGGAGTGTTCCCGCTTGTTTTCACGAGAAAGGTATCATTGATTAATCCTTCCCCGACGGGATGAATTTCTTCCACGTTGCCCGTGAAGAAGAAATGTTGACTAATTTCATGCAATGTCAAGATCATACGTGATTCCGGTTCGTTTCATTCTCGCGGTGAATTCCGCGTGGGGCAAATGTAGGAGGATTCCTTTATTTTTCCTAACACGTGGCGGGGAAATCTTACCCGGTAAGTAAAAAAATGAATTAACCCGTGACTCTTAAGGTAGATTTATCCTGTTTTCCGGGCCTGTAGGGTCTCCTGGAGCTCGCTCGCTCCTTGTCGGGAGGTGATCTTGGTTTTCGGGGACCTTGTCGAGTCTCCCGGACACCATCCCTGGCCGGGCTGACGCCTTGTCGACAAGTGAAATTATATTTTCCGGAGCCACGAAAACCGTGTCTCCGGGGCGAAAAATAGATTTCCAGAGTTCCGGAAAGACATTTCCGCGCGGTTTCATGGTTTCCGGAGTTCCGGAAAGACATTTCACGGTGGATTCATGGTTTCCGGAGTTCCGGAAAGACATTTACGCGCGGTTTCATGGTTTCCGGAACTCCGGAAACGCTTTTCCAAGTGGATTCATGGTTTCCGGAGTTCCGGAAACGCGTTTCACGGCGGATTCATGGTTTCCGGAGTGCCGGAAACGCGTTCCACGGTGGATTCGTGGTTTCCGGAGTTCCGGAAAC